>JALVES010000478.1 GCA_027030635.1 Saprospiraceae bacterium
TACAGCGTGTCCATACCCGCCTGCAAGGGGTCGCAATCCGTAAGCGTCAGGTAGGTGGTATCGCTTGGCAGCAGAGCGATGTTGGTGATGACCAGACTGTCGCAGCCCGCGGCGTTGACGTACAAATGCTCAAAAACGCCCGCCTCGGCAGGGTCACAACTCGTCAAATTGATGAGCGTAGTATCCGCAGCCGCATAGAGCGTTTCGGTAATGACCAGGCTATCGCAGCCGTATTGATTGGACAGATACAGCGTGTCCATACCCGCCTGCAAGGGGTCGCAATCCGTAAGCGTCAGGTAGGTGGTATCGCTTGGCAGCAGAGCGATGTTGGTGATGACCAAGCTATCGCAGCCGTATTGATTGGACAGGTACAGGGTATCCGTACCCACTTGCTGCGGGTCACAATCATAAGCTGCCAGATAAGTCGTATCAGAAGGCAAAGCCGTCAGAATGGTAAAGTCAAACCCCACACAACCCGCACTATTGGAAACCGTCACTGCATACCCACCGGGCTCCGTCACTTCAATGTTTTGTCCGCTCAGGCCATTGGACCACTGGTAGTCGGCAAAGCCCGGGCCTGCATCGAGTATGACAGAACTCCCTTCGCAAATTTCTGTAGGGCCACTGATGAGTGGTTCTGCTGCGGGATATTCATCTACCGTTATGGAAGCCGAGCCTGTACATCCTCCCGCATTCGTAACCGTTACGCTGTACGTGCCCGGACTGGTAATCACAATCGAGCTGGTCGTCTGTCCGCTTGACCATTGATAAGAGCTATAGCCGCTGCCTGCATCCAAGAGCCCAAACGTCCCCGGACAAAGCCCTGAGGGCCCTGAAATAGAAGGTGTTGGATTTTGCGCATTGGGCAGGAGGTTGAAATCAAAGACCTCTGAGCACCCCGCAGCGTTGCTAACGGTCAGGCTGTACTGCCCCGGCGGCAAATTCATGAGATCTTCTGTAGTCGCTCCGGTTGACCAGGCATAAGTCAGGCCCGGCTCGCAGAGGTCGGGAGAGATATCAATGCTTCCATCTGTGCTTTCGGGGCAGGAGGGATTTTGTGCAAAAGTTTGGATATTCATAGGCGGATCGCAACAAACACTGCCTCCGCAATTAATAACAATAGGGCAATCGGATGCCGGCAAAACCACATAAACGGGCGCTGCCGGATCGCCATAGACAAAGTAGAAGTCCGTTATGCCGGAGATGATGGTGGGATTTATAGTAACAGTGTTCCCGCACCCCACTCCACTAATCACGCCTCCGTCTGTACAGCAAGGAAACCAATTGAAATTGCCGATGATGGTCGGAGGCGTTCCGCTAAGTTCGTTTCCATCATCAGAAACGGCGACAAAAGCCGAGTCAGGCAAGCAATTGACTTCCAAATCTACCTGCCCCCCCGACCCGTCTCCGGCCTGATCTAAGATAAACATCAGGCTGGTATTGCCGGTGGTCGTATCTTCATACATCATCACGAGCATGGCATTTGATTCTTCTATTCCCGTATTCGCTGAAGCCCCGGCAGGTGTTCCATAACTGTAAAAAGCGGTTGCAGAAAGGCCGGAGCTAAGATAGGGCAGAGGCGCTGAAAAACTCCCCCGTGAAATCGTGCAATTGCAAGACTCGGCAAACGGAGCAAGAGGCTTAGCTGGCGAAATTTCTGATACTACTTTGGCAGAGTGAGCTTTTTCTCTTTCTCTTCTCGCAAAATCTGTGGTAGAAACAAAAGCTAAAGCCAACAGTACGAATGTAAAAAATAAAGTTTGTGCAGCTTTCATAGAATGTAAGTTGGTCTCGGCTTTCAATAAGCCACAAATATACGGAGTTTAGCATTTTGGGAAATATATTTAGTAAGTAAACGGAGGCCTTACGCCATACAGTTTCACTCATCAACCCCTCAAAACTGCGTACTTTTGCGTTTGACCCGAAAATTTGCCTTATGGAGTTTCAAGCCTTCCCCGCCAAAGTCCTGCTCTTTGGAGAATATACCCTGCTCCGCTCCGGCGCTTCTTTGACGGTGCCTTTCGGCAAATTTTCGGGCCGGTGGACTGAGCAAGCCGCTTCAGAAGAACACAAAAAGACCTTCTCGCAATGGGCCGATTACATCGCCTCCGCACAAAACGAGGGGCGGCTCGCGGGGCGTTATCAGCTTTCTGCCTTTCGGCAAATGATACAAGAAGGCAGATTGCGCTTCGACTCCGACATCCCGCAAGGTTACGGGCTGGGCAGCTCAGGGGCGCTTACAGCGGCCTTTTATACGAGCTTCAGCCTGTCGTCGCCGCAGACAGGCTCACGGGAAATGCTGCACAAGCCGCTGCATCAACTGCAAAAAGAGCTGGCCACGCTCGAGAGCTTCTTCCATGGCCGCAGCTCCGGCATGGACCCTCTGGTATCTCTGTTGCGCAAATCCATTTGGCGAAAGCCCGATAAAAGCATGGATGTAGTACCTGCCTCTCATCGAAAAGCTCAGGCAGAATTGCCGCCGGGCTTTTCTCTCATAGACAGCGGTCAAAAACGCCGGACCGGCCCGCTTGTCAAATTATTCCTGAAAAAATGTGAAGAACCCGCCTATGCACAGGCCATAGACGAAGGCCTCATCCCTGCAACCCAACAGGCCATAGATGCCACCCTGCGCCACGACAAGGCAAAACTGAACCGGGCCATGGAGGCCATCAGCCGCTTTCAGTGGGAGTATATGCGCGAAATGATACCTGCAAACCTGCACGCACGCTGGCAGGAAGGCCTGCACAGCAGCCACTTCAAAATGAAACTCTGCGGAGCAGGCGGAGGCGGCTTTTTCCTCACCTACAGCGCCACATAGCGCAAAACAAAAAGGGGGCGATGCCGAAGCATCACCCCCTTTTCGCAGCGGTCCGGACGGGACTCGAACCCGCGACCCCATGCGTGACAGGCATGTATTCTAACCAACTGAACTACCGGACCTTTCCAGCATTTCTTCAAATGCGCGGCAAAGATACAACACCCGTTTCAATTGTGCAAATTTTTTTTCAAAAAAATTTATGCCGGAATGGCAAATGCTGAGAACGACAGCCGGGGCTCACCCCGTACCGCTAAATTTGCCTAACTTTGAGCCACGAAACAGCAGGCATGCGCCTGCACAAACCACACTACTATGGTTTTTTTGGAGTTTGAAAAACCTTTGGAGAAGCTCTATGAGCAGCTCGAAAAAGTCAAAGAAGTTGGCGCCGAAGGGGTAGTGGATGTCAGCCCCATGATTGCAGAGTTGGAGAGCAAAATCAAGGCGACGGCCAAAAAGATATACAGCAACCTCAACGGCTGGCAGCGCGTACAGCTCGCCCGCCATCCCAACAGGCCCTACACGCTCTTTTACATAGAGCAGATGTCCAAAAAATTTGTTGAACTGCATGGCGACCGCTGCTTTGGCGACGACAAGGCCATCGTAGGCGGGCTGGCCAACATAGACGGGCAAACGGTGGTCATCCTCGGGCACCAAAAGGGCGTCAATACCAAGATGCGACAGTACCGCAACTTCGGCATGCCCAATCCCGAAGGCTATCGCAAAGCCCTGCGCCTCATGAAACTGGCCGAACGCTTCGGATATCCGGTCATCACACTCATAGACACCCCCGGCGCCTACCCGGGCATCGAAGCCGAAGAGCGCGGGCAGGCCGAAGCCATCGCACGCAACCTCTTTGAAATGGCCCAGCTCAAAGTGCCCATCGTCTGTGTCGTCATCGGCGAAGGAGCCTCCGGCGGAGCCCTCGGAATCGGGCTGGGCGACCGCGTTTATATGCTGGAAAACACCTGGTATGCCGTCATCTCTCCGGAATCCTGCTCCTCCATCCTCTGGCGCAGCTGGGATTACAAAGAACAGGCAGCCGAAGCCCTCAAACTCACTGCCGAGCACATGTACGAATTCGGCCTCATTGACGGCATCATTAAAGAACCCCTCGGCGGAGCCCACGCAGCCCCCGAAGAAATGGCCCGCACCCTCAAACGCCACATCAAAAAAGCCCTCGAAGAACTCATCCCCATGGACCCCGAAGAACGAATTGAAGCCAGAATCAACAAATATGGCTCCATGGGCGTTTATGAAGTCTTAGAGGAAAGCAACAAGCCCGAAGCCAAAAAGAAAAAGACCAAAAGGGCAAAGAAAAAGTGAGATGGAAGTTGAGCCCGCCGCCCTTCCAAACAAAAACACATGTTTGAGAAACTACGCCAACACCTCTTTCAAAGAGACCTCCAAAAACGCCTGCAAACACACCGCAGCAAACGCTCTTCCATGCCCTTAGAACGCGCGCGCTATGTGGGCATCCTCTTCAACGGCACAAACTTAGATGAGCGCAAGCCCGTCCTGGCTTTCGCCAAACGCCTTAAAAAAGAAGGAAAACGCGTCAAATTGCTGGCTTTCATGGACAACAAAGCCGACAACAGCAACTTCCCCTTCAACAACTTCAACCGCAAAGACATCAACTGGTATTATATCCCTAAATCAGAAGATGTTCGAAACTTTATGGAAGAGCCCTTTGACATCCTCATCAATCTGGAGCTCAACCCCTCTCCCTGGATGGACTACATCCCCGCACTTTCCAAAGCCCGCTTCAGAGTCGGCACAGCAGATGCAGCACCTGAAGCCTGCGACCTCATGCTCGACATGAGCAAGGGCAAAGGCATCGAAGAGTTTATCCGGCAAACAGAGCGATATCTCGAAAAAATGCAAACCCGCCAAAATGAAATCCCTATCTCTTAAAGGTACAGGCGTAGCTCTTATCACTCCCTTCCGAAACGGAAAGATAAACTACCCCGCCTTTGCAGAAATCACGGAACGCGCCCTCATAGGAGAAATTGACTTCCTCGTACCCCTCGGCTCTACCGGTGAAGCCTCTACCCTCACAGCGCAGGAAAAACGACAACTACTCAAAGTATGCATACAAGTCAATGCAGGCAGAAAACCCATCGTGGCAGGCCTCGGAGGCAACGACACCCATAGCATGTGCCAACACCTGCAAAGCTTCGATTACAGCGGCGCCGATGTCATCATGATCAGCAACCCCGCCTACAACAAACCCACCCAGGAAGGCCTCTACGCGCATTTCATGCGTTTGGCGGAAGCCTCTCCCCTGCCCATCCTCATCTACAACATCCCGGGCCGTACCTGCTCAAACCTGCTGCCCCAGACCGTTTTGCGTTTGGCGAAAGCCGGAAAAGAAAAATTCTCCGGCATCAAAGAAGCTTCCGGAAACCTGCTCCAAATCATGCAAATCCTCGCCCAAAAACCGGAAAATTTCTCCGTGCTCTCAGGCGACGACATGCTTTCTCTGCCCCTCATCGCCTGTGGCGCCGATGGCGTCATCTCCGTCATGGCCAATGCCCTCCCCGGCAGATTTGCCTCCATGGTACGCCTCGCCCGCGAAGGCCGCTTCGACCAGGCCCGCCAAATCCACAACACCCTCCTCCCCCTCAACGAACTGCTCTACCGCGAAGGCAATCCCGCCGGCATCAAAGCCGCCCTCGAAGCCCTCGGCCTCTGCACCCGCGACCTGCGCCTGCCCCTCACCCCCGCCTCCGAAATGCTCTATCTCCAAATCGAAAAGGCCGTCTTGCAACTGGTTAAAAACAGATAGTCAGAGGACATCGCCCGAAAAAGCTTCTTGCAAAATCCACAAATTCATCTTAAATTTGTGGCTTATCAACACCGAATCCGGCATAAATGCCAAAGGCAAAACCATCCATGCAGGAACTCATCCAATACATAAAACACAACAAAGTAAATGCAGCCACCCTGGCCGCCGAAACCAGCGACGAAAAAAACAACCCACTTCCCAAAAGATTCATTTATACAAGCCTTCAAAAACATGCACGCGATTTCTTCAGAAAAGGCACCCACCCTAAAATGATTGCCCTTTCCGGCCTGCGAGGTGTAGGCAAAACCACGCTCATGTGGCAAACAGCTCAATACGTTTACAACAACATCCACAAACACATTTATTTCATAAGCGCCGACACCTTAAAACTGATGGGCTTTAGCCTTTACCAGGCCATCCGCGTGCTTGAAGAGCACGTCCTCAAAAAGCCCCGCTATAACGACAAGCGGCAGGCCATAAGCCTGCCGCTGCATTGGTTTTTGTTGCTGTAAACTGCCGTTTACAGTATCAGAAAAAGTTCGATCGGTAATCCTTGATATTGGCTTTTTTGCGCAGGGCCGTCATAAAGCGGGCGCGCACATTGGATTGCAGGCCGGTCAACTGTAAGCGCTTGACCTGATCAATGGCAGGCGGCGCCGGGTTGGGAATCTCTTCCAAAGGCTTGACCACAAAGACTCCGCTATCGCCGATGATGGGTTCTGAGACCTGCGTCATGGGCGTTACAAAAATGGCTGCTATGACTTTGGGCTCCTGCCCTATGCCCTCTACGGAAGAAGCGTTAAAGCGCACGCCCTGCACGGTATCCACCTTGACGCCAAACTCGGCGGCAATGGCTTCCAGGCTGCTCTTACCTTTGACGCGCTCGGCGATGAGCTGAGCTTTTTTCCAATTGAGCACATCCTCTTCGATCTCGTCTTTCACATCGGCCAATCTGGGCTTGCCGGGCTTTTGAATGCTCTTCAGGCCAACCACGACAAACTTGTCGTAAAACAGGCGCTCGGGTTGTTGATAGCGATATACCATAGGCGAGACATCGCCGGGCCCGGGTTCATCCAGGTTGGGGTCATCGCCAAAAGCCCAGCGCACCATATCGCGGGAGGTCTGCCCGCTACCGAGGCCGGAGATGAAGAAGTCGTTGCGCTTCAACGGGTTGCTCACTTCTACTTTGAGGTCGCTTCGCCCGGCAACGGCTTTTTCCAGGTCCTCCCACTTGCGGTAAGTTTCAGCCATTTCCATGGCTTCGCTCTGCACCTTCTTCTGGGTCTTCGTGCCGGGGTCTATGTACTTAGAGACGTAGCCTACCTTCACGGCCTCGTCATTGTTGATGTACTTGCGATCGGTCACTTCGACCAGATGCACGCCAAATTGCGTGGCGACTTTGTAGAGCTTGCCGGGTTCGGCCTCGAAAAAGATCAGGTCATTAAAGGGCTTTACCATCTGCCCGGGAGCGGCAAAGCCCAGGTCTCCACCCTTGGCGGCAGTGCCATCCTGGCCAAACTGCATGGCCAGAGAATCGAAAGTGGCCTGGCCGCTTTCAATGACCTGCTTCAGACTGTCTATGGTGTTGAAAGCCTGGTTGATCAGTTCAGGCGGGCTGTTTTGATCCAGGCGAATCAGAATGTGGCGGGCACGCACAGAGTCGGGAATGACTTTGCGCCCCAGCAATTTCGCTATTTTATACTGCCCGTCTTCCATATAGGGGCCATAAACCTCTCCGACCGGTATCTTGAAGAGCGTGTCGGCGATGAACGGGCTCAAATCGCTTCTCTTGTAGTAAGCGCCGTCAAAGGTACCGCCCTGATTTTGAATGAAAAGCGTGTCGTTATCCGTCGCCTTAAATTCCTCCTTTAAGTTCGTAATTTCTTCGAGAATTTTGGCAGAATCCTGCGCCGTGGGCTTCACCTCAAAAATCACGTATTGCAGGCGACGCACTTCTTCGTCTTGCTTGTACTTGTCGCCGTTTTCTCTCAGATAGGCTTTGTAGTCTTCGTCGCTGAGCGTAACATCCGTAGAGGGGATGAGGTCCAGGGGCAATTTGACATAAGCGGCATTGCGGGTCTTGGCCTGTTCGTCTGCCCACATCTGAGCTTGCCAGGTGGGGATGTAAATGGCCTTGGCGACCATGTTCATCATCTTCGTTTGCAGGCGGTCTTTGATGACTTCGCCTTTTTGATATTCCCAAAAACGCTTAAAATTCGGGTCTATGGTCTGGTCTGATTCCAGAGTCTGGCGGATTTGGCTCAGGCGAGCGCGATCTACCTGGCCCGTAGCGGGGTCAGTAAAGCGAGAGGTGATGATGGGGCTAAGGTCTGTACCATAGATAAGCTCTTCCAGCTCTTCATCGCTCACGCCGAGGCCGAGGTCTTCGGCTTCTTCACGTATGATGCGATTTTCCACCATGTAATTCCACAGCGCATTGCGCTGAGCGTAGGAGTCTCCGCCCCCGCGATAGAGCATCTGCTCCGTGCTGTTAAACTGGCGAATATCTATTTTCTCACCTTCAATCTTACCCATGACGGCCTGGCTGTTGCCAAAGAGGCTGCCCTGGCCGGTCATGATGTCCATAATGATGAATCCGCCCAATGCGAGCGCCACCATGATTACCATCACCCACTTAAAGTGATCGCGGATTGTTTGATTAATGCCCATGTTGCTTGCTCTTTAATTTATCATTTTGCGCAAAGAAGAGGGCAAGGCCTTTCTTTGCCTTTATTAGTTTCACGGAAAACCCCGCAAAGATAGGATAAAATTTGGTTACCAAAGAGCGCTTTACACCTGTTTTCGCACAATATGGGCCGTCTAATAATGCCCTCCGGCATAAGCATCCTCCAACTGCTCGTAAAAAGCCTCTCCGTATTTGCGAATGAGCGGCTCTTTGAGGAAGCGAAAAACCGGCACATTCAGCTCTTCACCGAGCTTGCAGGCATCGGAGCAAATCTCCCATTCTTCGTAATTGACGGCCTCAAAATTTTTCTTCTCATTGCGTGCAATGCGTATGGGGTAGAGGTGGCAGGAAATGGGCTTTCTGAAATCCGTCGCTCCGGCTTTCCAGGCCAGTTCAATGCCACAGAGAGCAATGCCTTTTTCGTCATAAGTGAGATAGGCGCAGGCGCCGTTTTCCAACAGCGGCGTGCCGTAGCTTTTCTCTTCTTTGTAGAGTGTAAAAAGGCCTTCCCTTTCCAGCACTTCCAAGCCCTCTTTCCGCAAAAAAGGCTTGATGTCTTCGTAAATGCGCTCCAGCGTATGAAGCTCCTCCGTCTCCAAGGGGGCGCCAAAATCGCCTTCGATGCAGCAGATGCCTTTACACTTATCCAGATGACACACAAAGCGCTCCGTAAACAGCCTGTCGCTGACCAGGATGTCGTCTATCAATAACATGGCCGCAAAGGTAGAAAGCTTATTGGAACCATTGAGACAAAAAAATCTCCCAAAAAAACGTAACTTGCCGCCACTTGAAAATCTAAAAAACACCAGCACCATGACTCGTCTGTTTTTATTGTTTCTGCTCAGCCTTTCGGCAAATGCCATCTATGCTCAGGAAGCTCAGGGCCCAAAGAGAGACCTCGCTCAGCGGGTGCAGCACACTGCCCGGGCGCTCCAATTGGATGAGCTCCAAACAGCCAAATTAGAAGACATTTATGCGCGTGAAAATGCTCAACTCGAGCAAATAGCCCCGCTTAAAACTTCCGACCCCGACAAATACACCCACAAACTGCAAGCCATCCGCAAGGGCACGGCAGGCTCCATTCGCCTCTTGCTGCGCGACGAGCAAATAGCGCTCTACAGAAAACTCGCAGCTCAATGGCGTATGCAGGAGCACCAATTGCGCCGGAAAATGGAGGGCTCTTCTGAACTGGAAATCCAGGAAGCCCTTATCGGGAACAATTGACTCAGTACTTAAAACCGAGCAACCACCAACGCTCCGGTTGCGCAAAGTTTTACAAAAAACCAATCTCTCCAAATGGAAAAACTCAAGCAAAAATTTTTCGAGAAGTCACAGACCCTGCGAGCTGAAGTAAAACAGTGGTCAAAAGAAAAGGGTGATGTACAGTTAGATACCGTCAGCGTGCGGCAATTGCTCGGCGGCGCCCGCGGAGTGAAAATGATGCTCTGGGAGCCCTCCGTGCTGGACCCCGTGGAAGGCATCCGCTTTCGGGGGTACTCCATCCCCCGGTTGCGAGAGCTTTTGCCGAAAGGCGATGGCACAGAACCCCTGCCCGAAGGGCTCTTCTGGCTCATGCTCGTCAATGAAATCCCCACCGAAGAAGACGTCAAATGGCTGACCGACCAATGGACGCAACGCTCTAACGTGCCCGAACACACCTTCAAGGCGCTCGACAGCCTCTCGCCCGACACCCACCCCATGACGCAGTTCGTCCTGGCCATCTCCTCCATGCAGTCCACCAGCATTTTTTCGCGCCGGTATGCCGATGGAATGAGCAAAGGCGAGTACTGGCGTCCCGTCTATGAAGATGTCATGAACCTCATCGCCCGTCTGCCCCGCATCGCAGCTTACATTTACAGGCGCACTTACCACAAGGGCGATCACATTGCCCCCGATATCTCGCTCGACTGGGCAGCGAATTTCGCCCACATGCTGGGCAATGATTCCGAGGACTTCAAAAACCTCATGCGCCTGTACCTGACCATACACGCAGACCACGAGGGCGGCAATGCCTCCGCTCACACCACCCATCTGGTCAACTCCACCCTCTCCGACCCCTACCTCTCCTTCGCCGCAGGCATGACGGCCCTCGCAGGCCCGCTGCACGGCCTGGCCAATCAGGAGGTCGTCAAGTGGATTACCAATATGCTGGATGCCCTCGGCACCGACGAGCCTACCAAAGAACAAATTGCCGAGTACGTACAGGGCACGCTCAAAGCCGGCAAAGTCATCCCCGGCTACGGACATGCCGTCTTGCGGCGCCCCGACCCCCGCTTCATGGCTCAAAAGGTCTTTGCCGAAGAACACCTGCCCGACGACAAAATGGTGCAGGTCGTCTGGAAAGTCTTCGAAGTGGTGCCGCCCATCCTCCAGGGCCTGGGCAAAGTCAAAAACCCCTGGCCCAATGTGGATGCCCACTCGGGCGCCCTGCTCATGCACTACGGCATCAAAGAATACAGCTTCTACACCGTACTCTTCGGCGTATCGCGCGCCCTGGGCGTACTCGCCTCCATCTGCTGGTCGCGCGCACTCGGCCTGCCTTTGGAAAGACCCAAGTCAGTCAATTCCGAATGGCTGCGCGAAACGCTGGAAGGAAAAGCGTGAGGGCTCGCCCCCTCATGCTTTTTTTTATATTTGCCGCTCAAAACAAAAAGAAAACACCATGCAAATCCCCGACCAACTCAAATACACGAAAAACCACGAATGGATTCGCTTTGAGGACGATGGCACCGCTTATATAGGTATTACCGACTTCGCTCAGGACCAATTGGGCGAAATCGTCTATGTAGAGGTGGAAACCGTAGGCGATACCCTCGACAAAGACGAAGCCTTCGCCACCGTAGAAGCCGTAAAAACCACCTCCGATGTCTATATGCCCGTAGCAGGCGAAGTGCTTGAGTTCAACCCCCGCTTAGACGAAAACGGCGACAACGAACCCACCCTCATCAACTCCGACCCCTATGGAGACGGCTGGATCGTTAAAATCAAAGTTGCTGATCCCGCACAAGCCGAAGAACTGCTCGATGCAGCTGCTTATAAGGCCATGATTGAATAAAACGCGTCGCACAACACACCAAAACGAGGCGCAACAACATCTATATTGGGCACCAAATTGCTCGCAGCATTTGGCTCGTTTGTCAAAAAGTCCTATTTTAGCGGCTACTTTGCTTCTTTGGCAAAGCGCTTTAAGGACGTATTTCCAAAAACGGGACTCCATGCACCCGAAAAAATGTATGTAAAATGAACATTGCAGATTTATCCGTACCCGGCAAGTGGCTCATCATCACACTCGTTCTCGTAGCCGTGATGGTCATAGCCATCATCCTCTTTATGAGAAGCTACCTGAAAAAGGAATCCGACCAATTGCCGGGAAAAGACCCGAATACCCGCCGCGTTAAATATCCCGAAGTGGATGTCTTCAACATGAGTGGCACCTTCTTCACTGCGGCCCTGATGTCGGCCTTGCTGCTGACCATCCTCGCTTTTAACTGGACGACCTACGAAGAAGAGATTTACATCCCCGAAGGCGCAGGCGATTTCGACGAAGAAATCGAAGTCGAAACCCCGCGTACCAAAGAGCCACCGCCTCCGCCTCCGCCGCCACCACCACCTGTCATCGAAGAAGTCCCCGATGAAGAAGTCATCGAAGACGAACCCGTCTTTGAAGACATGTCTGCCGAAGTGGAAGAAGAAGTGGTAGCTCAAAAAGAATCGGAGTTGCCTCCGCCGCCTCCGCCGCCTCCGCCACCTCCCGAAAAAGAAGAGGAAATCTTCAAAATCGTAGAGGAAATGCCTCACTTCCCTGGCTGCGAAAAAATTCGCAAAAAGGAAAAACGCGAAAAATGCGCCCAGGATGAGATGCTCAAATTCATCTATAAAAACATCAAGTACCCCAACATCGCCAAAGAAACCGGCGTGGAAGGTACCGTGGTCATCAGCTTCGTAGTCGAAAAAGACGGCTCCATCACCGACGTCCGAATCGTGCGCGATATCGGCGCCGGCTGTGGCAAAGAAGCCATGCGCGTCGTCAAAATGATGCCCAAATGGGTGCCCGGAAAACAACGGGGGCGCCCCGTAAGGGTGCAGTTCAACTTGCCGGTCAAGTTCAAACTGCAAAATTAAAAACCTCAAAAAGGCTGCCCAAAGGCAGCCTTTTTTGTTGTAACACTCACCAAAAAAAGCCGGATAAGCATCTCCCCTATAGACCACGGCAGCAAATCCTCTTACACTTTTCTCCCCGCGAGAAAACCTCCCCTTCATTTGCAGGCCCGTGATTCTGTTTTTCAAAACAAAAAACAAACAACATGATGCTTACCACACTATCCGTATCCGGCCGCGAACTCGCCCTGGCCCTGCTACTCATCGTAGCCCTCATCTTCAGCCTCATCGCCCTCACGCGCAATTACCTGAAGCAAAAATCTCAACACCTGCAGACCGGCAAAAGCAAACTCCGCCTCGCCAAATACCCGGAAGTAGATGTCTTTCGCATGAGCGGCACCTTTTTCACCACGGCCCTGATGTCAGCCCTGCTGCTCACCGTCCTTGCCTTCAACTGGACGACCTACAAAGACGATATCTTCATCCCTGATGGCGCCGCCAATTTCGATGAGGAAATCGAACTCATACCCCGCACCGAAGCCGAAAGAAAAGAACCGCCACCACCCCCTCCACCACCCCCGACTATAGAAGTCAGCGATGAAATCCTCGAAGAAGATGAACCCGTCTTCGAAGACATCTACATAGATACAGATGATGAAATCACAGCCAGTAAAGAATCTGCTCTGCCACCTCCTCCGCCACCACCGCCGCCACCCGTAGAAGATGCCCCCCCTCTCATCTTCGTAGAAAAAATGCCCCGATTCCCGGGCTGTGAAAACATCCGCAACAAAGAAGAACGCGAAGTCTGCGCCCAAAATGAAATGCTCAAATTCATCTACAAAAACATAGATTACCCCACCATCGCCATAGACACAGGTGTGGAAGGCACTGTAGTCATCCGCTTCGTAGTGGAAAAAGACGGTTCCATTGCCAATGCAGAAATCGTGCGCGACATCGGTGCCGGCTGTGGCAAAGAAGCCCTGCGAGTCGTTAAGATGATGCCAAAGTGGATACCCGGAAAACAGAGCGGGCGCCCCGTAAGGGTGTTATTTACCCTGCCGGTCAAGTTTCAATTGGAGCGATAAAGAAAAAGGCTGCCAAAAGGCAGCCTTTTTTCTTCTGTGCCCAGGACTGGAGTCGAACCAGCACGTCCGAAAATGGACACTAGCTCCTGAGGCTAGCGCGTCTACCAATTCCGCCACCTGGGCTGAGCGGGTGCAAAGATACAAATACTTTTTGAAACCAAAAATTAATCTGCAAATTTTCAAGACAATATTCCTATGTGAAACAGGGCATCTCCCGCATTCACTACCGGCGAGTTGTTGTGCCCGATGATCCAACCGTTATACCGACTATGTACGCACTGTTCTTTACTTCCATCCGGCTGGCGGATAAAGCCCAAAGGTTCGTCCTTGACCACGGGTTGGCCGGAGCACTTGGTCCACTCAAAAATGCCGGGAACTCTGGCGCGCTGCCAGGAAGTATGCTCAAAGAGGCGCGCTGCCGGTGCGGGAGCCACAGGCACCGCTTCATCCAGCATATCATAACTCTTTAACAGCCGCTTCATGGCCTCTAATCCGTGGGCAATGGCCAGGCCGTCCAAACGCTGATTCTCGCCGCCCTCAAAGACCAAAATGTGCTTGCCCATCTTGTGGGCCGTATGTCGCAAAGACCCCTTGAGCAGGCGCGAGCCTATCAACAGCGGCGCCCCCACGCGCTCGGCCAAAGCCCGGCAGGCTGCATCTTTGCGGGTATAGCGCAACTGCGGATAATTGTAGTGATTCCTCCCGCCCGTGTGAAAGTCCATGCCGGCCTCAATCAGCGGCAAAACCTCTTTGGTCAGCGCCCGGGCCACCCGTGCCGCCAAAGAGCCCGAAGCGTTGCCGGGGAAACTCCTGTTTACATCCTTTCCGTCCGGCACATCCCTCGAAAAATTGATGAAACCATACACATTCAGCAGGGGAATGGCAATCACACTGCCCCTCGACAAATGATCAAACAAACCACCGGCCAAAGCCCTGCGCATGATCTCTATGCCATTGATCTCATCTCCGTGAATGCCGCCGGTAAACAGCAAAATAGGCCCGGGCTCCTCAGCCCTGAACACATGCCCCTGAATGTCTATCCGATTGCCGGAAGGCAAACGCCCTATCCGCAACTTTATGACAGCCCTTTCACCCGGAGCAAGCCGCTCTCCGTGAATGTGGAGATAATCATCACTCATAAACTCTCGTATCTATGTTTCACAGCCATTTGCCGTTCAAGCTTGCTTTCAATCCATTGAATAATCCGGGAAGAAATATCCACTCCCGTAGTGTTTTCAATACCCTCTAAGCCCGGAGAAGCATTGACCTCCATGAGCAGCGGGCCGCGCTTAGAGCGCAGGAAATCCACACCCGCCACGTCTAAGCCCACCTTTTCGGCAGCCTTTAGTACCAATCGGCGCTCCATGTCAGTTAATTGCTCCTGCACGGCCGTAGCTCCGCGATGCAGGTTGGAACGAAACTCCCCGGGAGGCGCCTGCCGCTTCATGCTCGCCACAACGCGGCCGCCTACCACAAAAGCGCGAATGTCACTGCCCGAAGCCTCCTCAATAAATTCCTGCACCATGACCTTTACACCCTCCCGCTGAAAAGCACGAATAATGGAAATCGCCGTCCGCTCCGTCTCGGCCAGAATGACACCCAGGCCATGTGTGCTTTCCAGCAGCTTAATCACCACCGGCGCTCCTCCCAATAAGCGAATGAGCAATGGCAAATCGGTATCCTGATTCGTCAGAAAACTCTTGGGCACAGGCAATTTGGCTTTCGCCAAATGCTGCAAAGTACACTGCTTGTCTCTGGCATTCTGAAGAGCTGCGGCCCGCGTAGCCGTAAAAACTCCCATCACCTCAAACTGGCGAATCACCGCCGCCCCGTAAAAGGTAATCGAAGCCCCAATGCGCGGAATCACCGCATCTACATCCCGCAAAGGCCGCCCCTCATACAAAATCTCCGGCCGACCGCCCCCTACCAGCAACTCACAACGGGCATGGTCCACAATGCGCATCTCATGCCCCCGCAGCAAACCGGCGCGAAACAAACTCTGAGTCGAGTACAAACCCGCTCCCCGCGATAAAATGACAATGTTCATCAGATTGAGGTCTCTTGTCCGCCCCAAAGATAACGGGTCTTGATCAATGGTTCATTAAGTTTTGAGGTGAGAGTACGCCCAGAGTTGAGCGAATATCCAATGCATCTTTTATTTTTCCCAACTCAGGCCCGATTTCAAAGTTACATAAAAATAAATGACACCATCTGACAATTGAACCGTCCTTAAAACCCGCGGAAACCCGCACAATCCGCGTCATCCGCGTTCTATCATGTCACTATTGACGGTAGGCAACAATGCCGTAATAGAACGCGGATTTTCGCGGGTGCGGCGGGTTTTCGCGGGTTTAAGCTGGTTCAACTTGATAGCTTGGCTTCTGATGAAAACAGGCAGCCAAAACTTAATGAACCATTGTTAATGAATCACGATATCAATAAAAGCCTTATCTTGCACTCAAAAAAATGAAAAGACTCACCCTCACCCTCTCCGCCCTCTTCTTTCTGCTCGCAAACTGTCGGCCTACTCCTCCTCATCCCGCCCCATCTGCCCATCGGCGCGCAGCTTGTCGAAGACCTCGTTGAGATGCCACATCTCATCCAGGGTGTTGTCTTCAAAAAATTCAATCTCGGGAATGCGGCGCACATGCCGGCGTATGCGCGTGGCGAGAGCTCTGCGCAATTTGCCGTTGTTGCGCTCGAGCACATCCAAAACGGCCTGCTTGTCATCGGCATTAAAAACGCTGAGGTAAATACGCGCCAAAAGCAAATCAGGCGTAACATGCACTTCCGTAACCGTTACCAATGGCTTGCTGCCATAGAGGTAATACCCCTGCTCCCGCAGCACTTCGCTGAAATTCCTCTTGACCAATTCCGCTACCTGTCGTTGTCGTTTGCTTTCCATAAACTTAAATAGACATCTCAAATCAAGCCCTCGCGAATCAAATCGTGCAAATGCAAAACGCCGAGATACGTCCCGTCATCTTTTGCCACGATCAACTGCGTGATGTTGTGGCGCTGCATCATTTCCAGGGCTTTGACGGCCAGCACATCTGCCGTTACCATTTTGGGGTTGGGCGTCATCATTTCTGCTGCCACCACTTCCATGCCGGCATTTTTTTCCAACATCCGGCGCAGGTCGCCATCTGTGATGATGCCCAATACCTTCTCGTTTTCATCAACCACAGCCGTGCAGCCGAGGCGCTTACTCGTCATCTCTAACAAAGTCTCCCGCAAATTAGTTTGCGGGCCGACGCGGGGACGTTCGTTTTCGGGATACAAATCGCCAACTTTTAAATAAAGCTGCTTGCCCAGCGTACCGCCCGGATGAACCAGGGCAAAATCCCTGGCCGAAAACCCCCTGCGCTTCAGCAGAGCCATTGCCAGGGCATCGCCCATAGCCATTTGAGCCGTGGTGCTGGCCGTAGGCGCTAAATTGTTGGGGTCGGCTTCCCGTGCCACCGGCGTAAACAAGACCACATCGGCTGTCCGCCCTAAAAAAGACTTGCGGTTGCCAACCATGCCAATCAGCAGATTCCCCCGCTGTTTCAAAATGGGCGTCAACACCTTAATCTCCGGCGTCTCCCCGCTTTTGGAAAGACACAAAACGACATCATCTCCGCCAATCATGCCCAAATCGCCGTGAATGGCATCTGCGGCATGCATGAAAAGAGCCGGCGTACCCGTAGAATTCAAGGTCGCAACCAGCTTGCGCCCCACCAATGCGCTCTTGCCAATGCCCGTTACCACCACGCGCCCCCGAGCTTCATAAATCCTCTCTACCGCCAAAACAAAATCCTCATCTATGCTGCCCTGCAAATTCGCAAGCGTCAATTGCTCAATGCGCAAAGTTGCTAAAGCCGTTTCCAAAATAAGTTTTTTTATATCCACAATTTTTCTTATTTTTGAGTACGCATTTGAGTACATCCCCGAAAAGCCAAAAACTGTCAAAAAAATAATCGCACAAAAGTACCTTTTTTTGCTACAAAAGCCTTACTTTAGTGCTCTATTTGTAGCACCGCAAAAAACGGTAAAGCACAAACGACCCATGATTAGTACAACTCAGGATTTACACCAGGCATTGCGCAAACACTTTGGCTTTGATCAATTCAAAGGCAACCAGGAAGAAATCATCCGCAGTGTTATAGAAGGACATGACACTTTCGTCATCATGCCCACCGGCGGCGGCAAATCGCTTTGCTACCAGCTGCCGGCCCTTATGCTGGAAGGCACCGCCCTCATCATCTCCCCCCTCATCGCCCTGATGAAAAATCAGGTGGACAACATCCGCAGCTATGGCAGCCGCGATGAAGTGGCACACTTCCTCAACTCCTCCCTCTCACGCACCCAAATGCGGGCCGTCAAAGCAGACATCGTCTCCGGAAAAACCAAAATGCTCTACATCGCTCCGGAAACGCTGACCAAAGACGAAAACCTCGAGTTCTTCAGCAACGTCAAAATATCCTTCATCGCCATAGATGAAGCCCACTGTATCTCGGAATGGGGACACGACTTCCGCCCCGAATACCGCCGCATCCGAAACATGATCACGGCCATCGGCCAAAACAACCCCATCGTGGCGCTCACCGCCACGGCAACCCCCAAGGTACAAACCGACATCATCAAAAACTTAGAGATGAAAAACCCCCGTACTTTCATCTCTTCCTTTAACCGCACCAACCTCTACTACAAAGTCGAAGCCAAAGGAAAAAAAGAAGAAGCCTTCAAAAAAATCGTCCAGGCCATCCGCAAATTCCCGGGCGAATCGGGCATCATCTACGTCCAGTCCCGCAGATCTACCGAAGAGATTGCCAAGATGCTCAAAGTCAACGGCATCAAAGCCGCCGCCTACCACGCAGGCATGGACCCCAAAACGCGCACCAAGACCCAAGACGCCTTCCTCATGGAAGAAATTGACGTCATCTGCGCCACCATCGCCTTCGGCATGGGGATTGACAAGCCCGACGTTCGCTTCGTCATCCACTACGACATCCCCAAAAGCATTGAAAACTACTACCAGGAAACCGGCCGCGCAGGCCGCGACGGCCTCGAAGCCTCCTGTATAGCTTTCTACTCCTACAAAGACATCCTGCGCTTAGAAAAATTCCTGCGCGACAAACCCGTCTCAGAACGCGAAATGGGCGCCCAACTCATGCAGGAAGTCATGGCCTATGCCGAAACAACCTCCTGCCGCCGACGATTCCTGCTCCACTACTTCGGCGAAGACTATCCCGAATCCTGTGGCGACATGTGCGACAACTGCCGCCACCCCAAAGAAAAAGTCGAAGTCCAAACCGAAATGCAGCAGGCCCTCACAGCCATACTCGAACTGCGCGAAAACTACAAAATCAAAACCCTCGTGGATTTCCTCACCGGCGAAGAAACCAAAGAAATGAAAGACTTTGGCTTCACCGAAAAACCCTCCTTCGGCATCGGAAAAGAGCACGACCCCACCTTCTGGAGCTCCGTGCTGCGGCATGCCCTGCTCAACCATCTCGTCAACAAAGACATAGAAACCTACGGCATCCTTAAACTCACCGACAAAGGCCATGAGTTCCTCAAAAATCCCCACTCCATAAAAATCCCCATCAACCACAACTACGAACAGGAACAAGCCGATGCCTATGCCGAAGAACGGGCCCGCACCGTCGTGCTCGACGAAACCCTTCTCAACCTGCTCAAAGACCTGCGCAAGCAAATCGCCACCCAAAAGAAACTGCCGCCCTACGTCATCTTCCAAGACCCCTCCCTCATGGATATGGCCACCCAGTACCCCACCTCCATTGAGGAAATGAAAAACATCACCGGCGTCAGCGAAGGCAAAGCCATCCGCTATGGCAAGCCCTTCATAGAGTTGATCCAACGCTACGTAGAGGAAAACGACATAGATAAACCCTCAGAGTTCGTCGTCAAACAGGTGGCCAAAAAATCCAAAGTCAAGGTCAACATCATCAACGGCATAGACCGCAAAATCCCCCTGCCCGAGCTGGCAGCCTCCAACAACATGTCCATGATAGACCTCTTAGACGAGCTCGACGCCATCGTCGCCTCCGGCACCAAACTCAACATAGATTACTACATAGACGAAGCCGTGGACGACTACTCCCGCGAAGACATCTACGAGTATTTCATGGAAGCCGAATCCGACTCCATTGATGACGCCTACCACGCCCTCAAAGACGACGACATCACCCTCGAAGAAATACAACTCATGCGCATCAAATTCCTCTCGGAAATGGCCAATTAATTAAATACCCCCTGCTCTGAAAATCAGCGCCCCAAGGCTATGGAAAACATCAAAATCATCATCATCAACGGCCCCAACCTCAACCTGCTCGGCATACGCGAGCCCAAAATCTACGGCCGCACGCCCTTTGAAACTTTCCTCGAGCAGTTGCAAATGTCGTATCCCATTTTCAGCATCCACTACTTCCAAAGCAATCACGAAGGCGCCCTCATAGACAAACTGCACGAAGTGGGCTTCACCTACAACGGCATCATCCTCAATCCGGGCGCTTATG
>JALVES010000479.1 GCA_027030635.1 Saprospiraceae bacterium
CGTAACGGGCTTTCACAATCCACCAGTCCCTGCCATTGGCATGGCGAACGGCTGTGGTATGTCCGATGTCAAAAGTATCGTAGCGTATCAAATTGTTTTTGGAAACCAGTTCTCCTTCCGGCGTGGACATGTCCACCAAAGTGTAGTACAAGTAAAAGGAAGTAAAAGTGCTTTCTTCCTCGTAATACTCCTGCCTTTCGTGAATGAGGTAATACAGCTCTTCATTTTCAGGAGCGGGCAGCACAAAAGCTCCATTGGTGATGTCATATCCGGAATATCCGGCCAAATCTGCCACCACGCCCGGATTCAAGCCGGTAGCGATGGTGTCTCCAAAACGATTGCAAATCCAAATGCCGTTTGAATAAAACAGCAAATTACCTTCACGATCACAAATGCCGGCATTGGTATCCTGAAGCCCTAAACCTTTATATACATAACTAAAAGCTACAGGCTCTTCGCGAAAGTCTATAAATGTTCCTGCAGTCAAAGTATCATCCAGACTACTCAAAGAACCTATCATCCATTGTGCATCTCGCAAGGAATCCGACTGCGCCTGTAAAAAGGAGAAAGAACAAATACTCCATAGCAATAACAGGTAAAAATTTCTCATTTTTTCTGTGTTTACGAGGCACTCACTTGGATTAAAAACCAAGTGAGTGCCCAATGAGAACTATTGTTTCACAAAACGCTCGGAAAAGATGTTTCCTGATGCGCATTTTTTTTGCAGACTTATGGCAGATTTGTCATATATGACGAGCCTGTGATAGTTAAACACACAGTTCGTTCTTGGATTCATTGGCATCCGTTACTGAATGGTGCCTGTAGTACAGTAAGTAACTATGGTAGATTGGCCCGCCGATAATGCACAGGCAGAAACATTTTTTGCAATTGATGCTGTTTCCGCCCCAAAGTTAAACTCATTTTTTTAAAAAAGCAAGAAAATGCAATTTTTTTTTTGAAGCGGTGTATTTTTGCCGGATTGCGGGCGTATAACCATAAGCGACATCCATGACCTTCACACTCTACCTCCTCTTTCTTTTTCTGGTTTTGCTGCTTATTGGCAACATCAGCACGCTTTTGTTTCAGGATTACTTCATCTTTCGTCCGGAGAAATTGGGGGAGGGGTATGAGTATGATTTTTTGCATCCTTTTGAGGAGCATTGGGTGGAGACGCCGGGCGGCGGGCGCATCAATTTGCTGTGGTTTAGGCAGGGGGAGCGTGCAGGCGAGCGGGTCATTGTGTATTACCACGGCAACATGGGCAGCCTCAAGCGCTGGGGGCATGTGTATTACCATCTGCTGGCGCTGGGCTATGACCTCATCATCTACGACTATCGGGGTTTTGGCAAGAGCACAGGGCCGAGGAATGAGCACAGGATGCAGCAGGATGCGCTGGCCGTGTATGCATTTGCCGAAAGGCGCTACCAAGCCCAAAACATCGTCTTGTACGGCCGCTCCCTCGGCTCGCACTTCGCTGCATTTGTAGCTCGCAACAGCTCATGCCGGATGTTGATTTTAGAGACGCCGTTTTCGAGCATGAGGGATTTGTTTCACGCTTATTTTCCCTTTTTGCCGAGGGTTTTTCGTTTCAAATACGCTTTTGACAATAAAGCTTTGCTGCCGGAGATTGAGGCGCCCATCCACATCTTTCACGGCACCAAAGACCTGGTTGTGCCCTACAAAGTGGCATTAGAGCTCAAGCCACTCATCAAAAAAACAGATACCTTTACCACCATCGAAGACGGCCGGCACGGCGACCTGCTGTTTTTCGACCGCTTTAACGACCAACTGAAAAACATACTCTCATGACACCAAAACACTA
This sequence comes from Saprospiraceae bacterium, assembly GCA_027030635.1. GTDB lineage: Bacteria > Bacteroidota > Bacteroidia > Chitinophagales > Saprospiraceae > WGBN01. The sequence continues at coordinate 1,823 of JALVES010000479.1, forward strand.
CTACCTGCTCGAAATCAGAGAAGAGGGCAGGCCACCAGCATTGGGTAAGTTTGTGAAACAGTAGGGGCTTGGCGTCGTGAAACCGATCCGAGAAACCTGCCCCTTTGTCGAAAAAACATGCGCCCGGAAAGAAAACTCAGCCATTTTGAGCGCCTAAACATCAAAACACGATGGATCAACAACCCATTCTGCAACTGCGACACATCCTGAAACAGTACGGCGATTTTCGCGCCGTAGATGACGTGAGTTTTGATTTGCCGAAAGGCAGCATCTTCGGCCTGCTCGGACCCAACGGCGCGGGTAAAACCACCCTCATCCGAATCATCACCACCATCATCCCCGCCGATGAGGGCGAGGTCTTCCTCAACGGAGAGCGGTTGCACGAGCGCCATCCGGAAATCATCGGCTACATGCCCGAAGAGCGCGGTCTCTACAAACGCATGAAAGTGGGTGAGCACCTCATGTATCTGGCCCAACTCAAAGGACTCTCTAAGCAAGACGCCCGCCGGGCCATCGAGAGCTGGTTCGAACGCCTCCAAATCAAAGACTGGTGGAACAAAAAAGTCGAAGAACTCTCGAAAGGGATGCAGCAGAAAATCCAGTTCATTGCAACGGTCGTACACAAACCCATGCTGCTCATCCTCGACGAGCCCTTCAGCGGGCTGGACCCCGTCAATACGGAATTGCTCAAAGACGAGATCATGCGCCTGAGAGAAGAGGGGGCCACCATCATTTTTTCCACCCACCGCATGGAGCAGGTGGAAGAGATCTGCGAGCGCATCGTGCTCATCAATCGCGGGAAGAAAATTCTGGAGGGAGAGGTCTCCGACATTCGGCAGGAATACAAGGAAAACCTCTTTGAAATTCGCTACCAGGGCCAACTCGACCTCTCCTTCGAAAGCGAGGTGCAGGCCATCGTGGAGAACAAGCCCGGTCGCCTCGTCATCAAGCTGGAGCGGGAGGAGGACTCCAATGCTCTCCTGCGCAGGCTGTTGGACCAGGGCATTTACCTGCAGTCTTTTAAAGAGATTCTCCCCTCCCTCAATGAGATCTTCATCAAAACCGTCAACGAAAAAACCGAAACTGCTGTCGTATGAAAAAATTATGGCTCGTCGTCAAACGCGAATACCTCACCCGGGTGCGCCGTCGCACCTTCATCATTGCCACCATCGTTACGCCTTTGGCATTTGTGCTTTTCTTTGTTGTAGTAGCCTTTATTTTTTCTTACCAGGGCGATAAAACCAAACGCATTGCCGTAGTAGATAAAGCCGGGCTCTTTAGCGAAGAAGCCGGACTGGCAGATAATGGCAGCATTCACTTCATCCTGGAAAATCGGCCTTTGGATACCCTTCGGGCCAACTACAAAGAGGAAAATCTCAGCGGAGTGTTGTACATACCTCCCATCACAAACCTGTATGCCGGCAGCTACACCGTGCAGTATTACGCCCCCAAGAGCCCTACCCTCGCCGTAGAAACGGCCATGCGCGAGCGCATCGGCAAGCGGCTGCGCCAATACAAAATCGAGCAGTTTGGCTTAGATGAAAAAGCCCTCAAAGCCATAGACAGCAATGTGAGCATAGACCCCGAGCCCATAGACGAAAGCGTCAAGGACAACGTCAGCAAGCTGGCCAGCTCCATAGGCGCCGGCATCGGCAGCATCATGGGGATTATCATGTACATGGCTGTATTCATCTACGGCTCTATGGTCATGCGCAGCGTGATGGAAGAAAAGACCAACCGCATCGTGGAAGTCATGATTTCTTCCGTGCGCCCCTTCAAGCTGATGATGGGCAAGCTCCTCGGCGTAGGCGCCGTGGGCCTGACGCAATTGGCGATATGGGCTGTACTCATTCCCCTGCTCACCAGTCTGGCCGGCCTTTTCTTCAATTTTGAGCCCCCGAAAATGGACGTCTCCGACATGCCCGACATAGACCCCAACCAGATGGAAGACATGATGCTGCTCGCCATGCAGGAGATACGCTCCTTAAACTGGTGGTTCATCCTGCCCTCTTTTCTGTTGTACTTCCTCGGGGGATATTTCCTCTACGCCTCTCTCTTCGCCGCCGTCGGTTCTGCCATTGGCGACGACATAGGCGAAGGGCAATCGCTAACGATTCCCATCACCATACCCGTTTTGCTGGCCTTTTACATCATGTTTTCTGCCGTAGAATCGCCGGATAGCAGCCTGGCCGTGTGGTCTTCGATCTTCCCGCTGTTTTCTCCTATTGTGATGCCCGCCCGACTGGCCTTCAGCCCCCCTGTATGGCAGGTACTGACCTCCATTGCCTTGTTGCTGGCAGCCAGTGTATTCTTCGTCTGGCTATCCGGCAGGATATACCGCATAGGCATCCTCTCCTACGGCAAAAAAGCCGGTTGGAAGACCATCATCAAGTGGACATTCAGCAAGATGTAAGGGAAGATTCAAGTGGCCAGGGCGATGGTCGCCATACTGATCTTCACGCCCGGCACTTTGAGCAGCGTCAGGGCACAGGCTTCGAGGGTAGCTCCGGTGGTGAGCACGTCATCTACCAAAAGTACGTGGCGGTTTTCTAAGGTTTTTGTGTGCCTTACGGCAAATGCATCTCCGACATTCCGAAGGCGCTCCATCTGCGATTTGCGCGTCTGCGTATCCGTATAGCTCTCCCGCACCAGGACTCCGGAATACCAGGGCACGCTCATGCTCTCCGCCAGGCCCTCTGCAAAGCAAACGCTCTGATTGAAGCCCCGCTGCAGCAATTTCTTCCAGTGCAGAGGCACCGGCAGGATGCAGTCCACCTCCGAAAACACCGGCGCTTCCCGCAACTCCCGCCCGTACTCCCGTCCGGCCCAAATGCCCAGTTCTTTACGCCCTTCGTATTTGAGTTTATGCACCAGCTTCCGGGCTAGCCCCCCCTTGCGAAAAAAGAAGCAGGCAGCCCCCGCATACAAGGGTATGCGCCCCCAAAAGCGCTCCGCAAAGGGATTGTCCGGCCAAAGATGAAAATCCGTCCGCGGCAACAAAGCCAAACAATGCGCACAAAGCCGATGACCCCGCATCGGCTTGCGCACCTCACAGAGATAGCAAAGCGAGGGGAAAAAGAGGTGCAGGAAGGGCGCAAGCGCCCTGTCCTCCAGGAATGTGGGGGACGGGCTGTGTCTTTGATGAGGTGTGGGTTGTTTCACTTGTTTTTTAAATTGAATTTAATCATTTAATACATGGGGCCTTTGCATGGGGCTTGGGGCTTACGCCCCAAGCTATTTAAATGTCGCCCCTGCGGGGCTTTTGGGGGCTGGGGCTTACGCCACAAGCTATTTAAATGTCGCCCCTGCGGGGCTTTTTGGGGCTTGGGGCTTGGGGCTTACGCCACAAGCTATTTAAATGTCGCCCCTGTGGGGCTTTTTGGGGCTTGGGGCTTACGGCCCAAGCTATTTAAATGTCGCCCCTGTGGGGCTTTTGGGGGCTTGGGGCTTACGCCACAAGCTATTTAAATGTCGCCCCTGCGGGGCTTTGCATGGGGCTTACGGCCTGCCGTGGCTTGGGTGGGGTTCCCCCACCCAAACCCTTTATACAAAAAACACCTGCCTCGTCGGGAAGCTTACGGCCTGCCGTGGTTTGGGTGGGGGACGCCCACCCAAACCCTTTATACAAAAAAACGCCTGCCTCGCCGGGAAGCAAGACAGACGCATCAAAACAAAACGAAAAACCAACTTTAAACAAGTCTCTTTGCCCTATATAAACTCATTCTATACGGGCTTTGTTGCATCGGCGGTTGTTAAGATTTTCTTAACGATTTGGCAGTTGCTGAATGTTAAGAAAAGAAGGCATATCTTTAACGTTTAATATGCCTGTCGTTTTTTTTAAGTCGGGTCAGGCGGGGCCTACTCTTCCTCTTCTTCCTCCTCTCCGGCTTTCAGCTTCACTTCCAGTTCCATTTTTTGGCCATCGCGGTAGAATTCTACTTTGAGCACATCGCCTACCTTGGCGCGGCCAATGGCCTCTTGCAAATCCGGGACAGAGTAAATGCGGCGCTCGTCCACCATGATGATGACGTCGTCTTCCTGCAGGCCGGCCTCGGCTGCAGAGCCGTCTTTTTCCGTGTCGAGCACGCGTATGCCCTGGGTGATGTCGAGCTGAAGTTCTTCCAAGTCGTCTTCTTCCAAATCACGGATAACAATGCCCAGATAGGGCCGGCGATAATGACCGTAATTGATGATGTCATCTGCTACGCGCTGAACGAGGGCCGAAGGAATGGAAAAAGAATATCCTTCATAAAAACCCGTATGTGTGGTGATGGCCGTATTGATGCCCAGCAACTCACCTGCCGTATTGATGAGCGCTCCGCCGCTGTTGCCGGGATTGACAGCCGCATCGGTCTGAATGAAAGACTCAATGGCATCCTGCCCCTCAATGATGTCAATGTTGCGCCCCTTGGCACTGACAATACCTGCCGTAACGGTAGAAGTCAACCCAAAGGGATTGCCAATGGCCAAAACCCACTCTCCAATTTGAGCGGCATCGGAATCTGCAATGTCAAGCACAGGCAAATCTTCAGCCTCAATCTTTAGCACCGCCAAATCCGCTTTGGGATAAGAACCCACCAACTCGGCCGTAAACTTGCGCCTGTCCAAAAGCGTAACTTCTATCAGGTCGGCAAACCCCACTACGTGCTCATTCGTAACGATGTAGCCGTCCGAGGT
>JALVES010000480.1 GCA_027030635.1 Saprospiraceae bacterium
CGTTCACATCAGAACGCGCAGCGTTCCACATCAGAACGCGCAGCGTTCCACATCAGAACGCGCAGCGTTCCACATTAGAACGCGTCAGCGTTCCACATTAGAACGCGCAGCGTTCCACATTTTATTTAGACCCATTTTAAATTTCCAAAAAACCTCGTATCTTTGGCTGTAGAATTTGAATTATTAGATAAAATTGCGCGGTCTTAGAGCACGATACAGGCGAAGAGATTTTCGCCTGCAGGATATATCCGATGCACCCACCTTGTAAAGGGGTATGTGAGGGCCTGCTTTTGGAGGGGTTTTGCCCCTGTAGGGAGGTCAAACACACATGCCCTAAGCTCCCGATATCTGATGCGGGAGGGCTCTGAGTTTTTAACTTTTTCCGCTGCCCTGCAGGGCAGCACAACACTTAAAATCATGTCAAACACGGATACGGTAAAACGCAAAGAGAGAGAATCGCTGGAGGAGGTGGTCATTCGCTTTGTAGGCGATTCGGGAGATGGTATGCAATTGACGGGTTCGCAGTTTTCGGGCACTTCGGCCTTGCTGGGGAACGACATTGCCACTTTTCCCAACTATCCGGCAGAAATTCGCGCGCCTCAGGGCAGCGTGTATGGGGTGTCGGGATTTCAGGTACACATCGGGCAGGTGGAAGTGGCCACGCCCGGAGATGAGGTGGATGTGCTCGTGGCCATGAATCCGGCAGCTCTTAAGACCAACATTTCTGCCGTGCCGGCGGGGAAGACTATCATCGTGGATACGGATGGTTTCACGGCCAAAAATTTGGCGAAAGCCGGATATGAGTCCAATCCGTTGGAAGATGGCTCCTTAGAGAAGTATCAGCTCATCGAAGCGCCCATTACTTCTTTGACGCGCACGGCCATCCTCGACCTGGGCTTAGACAACAAGAGCATGAACCGAAGTAAAAACATGTTTGCTCTCGGCATGGTCTTCTGGATGTTTAACCGGCCTTTGACGCACACCATCAATTTCCTGAAGAAAAAATTTGCCAGCAAACCGCTGGTGATTGAAGCCAATGAGCGGGCATTGAAGGCCGGCTACAACTATGCCGAAACGCTGGAACTTCTGCCGGTCTATAAGGTGCCGCCTGCCAAAATGGAGAAAGGCACCTACCGCATCATCATGGGCAATACCGCTCTGGCCTGGGGGCTGCTGGCCGCTTCGGAAAAATCGGGCCTGCCGCTCTTCCTCGGCTCTTATCCCATTACGCCGGCTTCGGACATCCTGCATGAACTTTCCCGCCACATGCACTTTGGCGCCAAAGTCTTTCAGGCAGAAGATGAAATCGCAGGCGTGGGCTCGGCGCTCGGCGCTGCCTTTGCCGGCAATCTGGCCGTAACCACCACCTCCGGCCCGGGCCTGGCCCTGAAGACGGAGACCATAGGCCTGGCCATGATGACGGAACTGCCGCTGGTGATTGTGGACGTTCAGCGGGGCGGTCCCTCTACGGGTCTGCCGACGAAAACCGAGCAGGCCGATCTGTTGCAGGCGCTCTACGGCCGCAATGGCGAAAGCCCTGTGGTGGTCATTGCCGCCAGCGCTCCGGCCAATTGCTTTGATTATGCCTATATGGCTGCCAAACTGGCCTTAGAACACGTAACGCCCGTTTTGCTGCTCACCGACGGCTATCTGGCCAATGGCTCCGAGCCCTGGCGCATCAAAAAAGTGGCGGATATGCCTCCCATCAAGCCCCATTTGGCGAAAGCCAAAGAAAGCGAAAACGGGGCGCCCTATCTGCCCTATCAACGCGATAAGGAAAGCCTGGCCCGCTATTGGGCCATCCCCGGCATGCCCGGCTTTGAACATCGCGTAGGGGGGCTGGAAAAGGAAAATCTCACCGGAAATGTCTCCTACGACCCCAAAAATCACGAGTACATGTGCAAGATACGGGCTGAAAAAATAGCCCGCATTGCAGAGGTCATTCCCGAGCTTACCGTCGAAGGCGCCCAGGAAGGCGACTTGCTGGTCGTTGGCTGGGGAGGTACCTACGGCAGCCTGCACATGGCCGTGAAAAGCCTGTACGAACAAGGCGCTTCCATCGGGCTGGCCCACTTCAACTACATCAATCCCCTGCCAAAGAACACAGCCGAAGTGTTCTCGCGCTTTAAGAAAATTGTGGTTTGCGAGCTCAACCTCGGCCAGTTTGTAGTCTATTTGCGCAACGAATTGCCCGACTTCAGGTACCTGAAGTTTAACAAAATTCAGGGCCTGCCTTTTGCGGTTACTGAGTTGAGGGATAAATTCAACAGTCTTTTGAAATAAAGCGCTCAGGCGCTCAAAATAACTCCATCATGGAAAACGCACCAAAATACACCTTTAAAGATTTTGCCTCCGACCAGGAAGTGCGCTGGTGCCCGGGTTGTGGCGATTACGTCATCCTGCGCTCGGTTTTGAAGGCCCTTCCGGAAACGGGGCGAAGGAAAGAAGACGTCGTGTTTATTTCGGGCATCGGCTGCTCTTCGCGCTTCCCCTATTACGTGGATACCTATGGCATGCACAGCATCCACGGCCGCGCACCGGCCATCGCCACGGGAGTGAAACTGGCCAACCGAGACCTCAGCGTCTGGGTCATCACCGGCGACGGCGATGCTCTGGCTATTGGCGGCAATCACTTCATCCACGCTTTGCGCAGGAACATAGACATGAACATTCTGCTGTTCAACAACGAAATTTACGGCCTGACGAAAGGGCAATTCTCGCCCACCTCGCTGCTGGGGCAAAAGACCAAGTCTTCGCCCTTTGGCAACATCCAGCCGCCCTTTAATCCGGGCGAGCTGGCTATTGGCGCCGAAGCCCGCTTCTTCGCCCGCGTACCCGACAACCTGCCCAAACAAATGACCTCCGTCTTTGTGGAAGCCGAAAAATTTAAGGGTACAGCCCTGGTCGAAATCCTGCAAAATTGCGTGATCTTCAACGATGGCGCCTACGATGATTACACCTCCAAAGAAGTGCGCGAAGACCATCTCGTTTGGTTAGAACACGGCAAACCCATGATCTTCGGCAAAGAGCACAACAAGGGCCTTCGCCTCAACGGCCTGAAATTGGAAGTGGTTACCATAGGCGAAGACGGCATCACCGAAGACGACATCCTCGTACACGATGCCCACAACCCCGACCCGGCGCTGCACCTCATGCTGACGCGCCTGAAAATGCCGCTGGCCGTGGGAATCATCCGGCAGGTAGAAGACAAACCTTTTGATGAGCGCCTCGATGAGCAGATCAAAGAACTGCGCGAACGCTCTAAGTTTAAATCGGTGGACGATTTGCTCTTTTCCGGTGAGACTTATGTAGTGGAATAAAACCGGTCTGCGCCCTTCGGGGCGCAGGCTCAAACTTCAGGTATGGAAGCCTTAATCACTTTTTTTCTCGCAGGCGTTGTCATGGTGGGGGGCGGCATGCTTGCCTCCTCGCTGCTCTCACCCAAATCGAAAAATCCGCAAAAAGGCGAGCCCTATGAGTGTGGCGTGCCTACACAGGGCCCGACGCACGTGCAATTTAAGGTGGGCTACTACCTCTTCGCCATCCTCTTTCTGGTATTCGATGTGGAAATCATCTTTTTGGTGCCCTGGGCCGTGGTGATGAAAGACATCGGGCTGCTGGCTTTTGTGGAAGCTGTGATATTTATCCTCATTCTGGGCCTGGGCCTGCTCTATGCCTGGAAGAAAAAAGCGTTGAAATGGGAGTAGAAAAAAAGACAAGTACGCAGCCCATCGTGCAAAACGAATTGGGCACGGTCATCTCCGGTGGCAATGGCGGCAACATCCTCGTTACCAGCTTAGATAAGGTGGTCAACTGGGGCCGCGCCAACTCCCTCTGGCCTCTGGTCTTTGGGACGAGCTGCTGCGCCATTGAAATGATGTCCACCGGTGCCGCGCGCCACGATTGGTCGCGTTTTGGAACGGAAGTAGCACGCGCCACACCGCGCCAGGCCGACCTCATCGTCATTGCCGGCACCATCGTCAACAAAATGGCTCCTGTGCTGCGGCGCTTGTATGACCAAATGGCCGAGCCGAAATACGTCATCGCCATGGGTGCCTGCGCCATCTCCGGCGGGCCCTTCTTCTACAACAGTTATTCCGTCGTAAAAGGCGCCGACCACGTCATTCCGGTAGATGTCTATGTGCCGGGCTGCCCCCCCCGCCCCGAGGCACTGCTCTACGGCATCATGCAATTGCAGGAGAAAATCAAAAGCGAGCGCATGGGCCAAAGGGTCAAACCCATGGATGATTTCGAGAAAGGACTTTTGTAAACCCCGTTTTCTGCACAAAACCCCTTCAATCTCCGTCGAGATGCTGACAGAAAAAATACAAGAACGATTCCCGACGCTCGAGCATTTGCCGGAAGGCGGCGAATACCCGCAATTCATCGTGCCTGCCGAAAGCCTTCGGGAGGTAGCTCTGGCCCTGCGCGATGAGCCGGATTTTGCCTTCGATTACCTCTTTTGTCTGACGGGTGTTGACTGGCCGGAAGAAGGCCGGCTCGAAGTCATTTACCACCTGGAATCCACTACGCACAACCACCAAATCGTGTTGCGTGCCCGCACCGCCGACCGTGAGGAAAATGCCAAACTGCCTACCGTCAGCGACATCTGGCCTACGGCAAATGCTCACGAACGGGAAGCCTACGACCTGCTGGGCATCGTCTTTGAAGGTCATCCGGATTTGAGGAGATTACTGTTGACCGATGACTGGGTCGGACACCCCCTGCGCAAAGATTACGAAGACCCCGTAAACATGATCGAGCTATGAATGAAAAGGCCTTACCCCTGGAAGAAAGCGAAGCAGCTCAGCAGCCCACAGGCCTGCAAACGCAGGAGTACTTCGTCAACATGGGCCCTCAACACCCCTCTACGCACGGCGTATTGCGGCTCGTTTTGACCATAAACGGGGAAACCATTGTTAATATTGAACCCCACATCGGCTACATCCATCGCTCCATCGAGAAGATGTGCGAGCGCGATTCCTATCGCCAGATCGTCCACCTGACCGACCGCATGGATTACCTCTCCTGCCACATGAACAACGAGGCCGTATGCCTCGCCGTGGAAAAAGCCCTGGGCATCGAAGTGCCCGAACGGGCCAAAGTCGTGCGCACCATTTTGTCGGAGCTCACGCGCCTGGCCTCCCACCAACTTTGGTGGGGCGTGATGGGCATGGACCTCGGCGCCATCACCACCTTCCTCTACGGCTTTCGCGATCGCGAAATGATCAACGACATCTTTGAGGAAACCTGCGGCGCCCGCCTCACCATGAATTACATCGCTCCGGGCGGCCTGATGTACGACATCCACCCCAATTTCCAAAAGCGCACCAAGGCCTTCGTCGAGCACTTCAAAAAGAAATTGCCGGAATACGACAGACTCCTGTCGGACAACGTCATCTTTCGCAAGCGCACCGAGGGCATTGGCATCCTGAGCAAAGAAGATGCCATCGCTTTCGGCGTAACCGGGCCTTCGGGACGCGCTTCGGGTTTCTCCTGTGATGTTCGCAAAAAACAGCCCTATAGCGCTTACGATCGCGTGGACTTCAAAGAGATTTTGATGGATGCGGGCGACTGCTTCGCCCGCTACAAAGCCCGCATACTCGAAATGTGGGAATCCCTGAGCATCATCGAACAACTCATTGACAACATCCCCGAAGGAGACTTTGTGGCCGATACCCGCAAGGTGATCAAATTGCCGAAGGGTGAATTTTACCAGCGCGTCGAAACGGCCCGGGGAGAGTTTGGCGTACACATCATCAGCGATGGCAAGAAGAGCCCTTATCGCCTGAAATTCCGCTCGCCCGGATTTTCCAACCTCTTCGTGCTCAATCACATCGCCCGTGGCGCCAAGATTGCAGATTTGGTGGCCATCATGTCCACCCTCGATTTGGTGATGCCGGATATTGACAGATGAATGAAAAATGCATTGGGCGACAGGAGTTGCCCAAATAAAGAAAAGTGAAATGGATCAAATCACGTATTGGCTGCACGCAAATTTTTCTGCCGGCACCGCGACGGTCATAGGCTGGGTATTGGTGGCCCTGGTGTATCTGGCGCTTTTTGCCATACTTGGCCTGGTGCTGGTATATGTAGAGCGCAAAGTGGCTGCCTTTTTTCAGTTGCGCCTCGGCCCCATGCGCGTAGGCAAGTGGGGGACGGCTCAAACGATTGCCGATGCCATAAAACTCCTGTTGAAAGAACCCGTTACGCCCGACAAGGCCGACCGTTTTTTATACAACCTGGCTCCTTTTTTTCTTGTAGTAGCCACTTTAATGGCTCTGGCTTTGACGCCTTTCGGCAAAAACCTGCAGGCCTTTGACATAGACATTGGCTTGTTTTTCATCATGGCCGTGTCTTCTGTGGGGGTCGTGGGAATACTGTTGGCCGGTTGGGCCAGCGACAATAAGTACTCCTTGATTGGCGCCATGCGCTCCGGTGCGCAAATCGTCAGTTATGAGCTGTCGGTGGGGCTGTCACTGGTTACTATGGTCTTG
>JALVES010000481.1 GCA_027030635.1 Saprospiraceae bacterium
GGCCGCCGTGCCTATGGCCAGCCCCAATTCTGCTACCCAGGTGATGATGTTGATGGCATGCGTGCGCTTACGCGCAAACAAATACCGGAATGCAAACCTAAAGGGTAGTTTCATGGTAAAAAAAAATTGCCTCCCGCTGCAAAGGGCAGGGGAGGCAAATGTAAGGCATCTTTACTTACTTTTCAGCAAGTCCCGGATTTCAGCCAGCAACTTCTCCTCGGCAGAAGGCTCCGGCGGAGCTGCAGGAGCTTCTTCCTCTTTCTTCTGCGTTCTTTCATAAGCCTTGATCAGCATAAAGATCGCAAAAGCAATGATGATGAAATCAATAATCTTCTGAATAAACACGCCATAGCGCAGCAAGACTGCTTCCTTAACAACCTCCCCGTCAGCGCCCATCTCGGCAGGCTGCAAGACAACGGCCAGTTGAGAAAAATCCACACCTCCGAGCAACATGCCGATCGGCGGCATCAACACGTCTTTGGTAAATGAGGTGACAATGGCTCCAAAAGCCCCGGCAATGATGACGGCTACAGCCAATTCAAGCACATTGCCTTTAAGGATAAATGCTTTAAACTCCTTTAACATGGTCAAAATGATTTAGTGAACAAAAGTTGGTTAAAAAAAATGGGGGCAGACAAAGTGTGTGGATACACAAAGATAAGAAAAAAAAACTCATACTTTTGCATCCATGAGAGTAGTTATCCAACGAGCCGGCCGGGCAAGCCTTACAGCCGACGGCCAATTTCGCGGAGAAATGTCGCGGGGATTGGTCGTCTTACTCGGTATTGCCGAAGGCGATACGGAAGAAGACGTACAATGGCTGACACGCAAAACAGCCCAATTGCGCATCTTCAACGACGAAAAAGGCGTGATGAACCGCTCAGTGCTCGACATCGCAGGCAAAATCATGCTGGTCAGCCAGTTTACCCTGCATGCAAGTACGCGCAAGGGCAACCGCCCCTCCTACATCAAGGCTGCCGGCCACGAACTGGCCGTACCACTTTATGAGGCTTTCGCCAAACGCCTTCGCGACGAGTACGGGCTGGAAGTCATTACCGGAATCTTCGGCGCTCACATGGAAGTCTCCCTCGTCAACGACGGCCCCGTCACCATCCTCATAGACTCCAAAGAAAAATGGTAAAATGACCCTCAAACAAGCCCAACAACTCGTGGACGAATGGATACAAACCATCGGCCAACGCTACTTCAATGAATTGACCAACACCGCCATACTCACCGAAGAAGTCGGAGAAGTCGCTCGCCTCATGGCTCGCCTCTACGGCGAACAATCCTTCAAGAAAAAAGAAGACGCCCAAACAGCCCCAACCCAACTGGCCGACGAAATGGCCGACGTCCTCTTCGTCCTCATCTGCCTCGCCAACCAAACGGGCATAGACCTCGAAGAAGCCCTCAAAAAAAACTTAGAAAAAAAGACCCGACGCGATGCTCAACGACATGCGGAGAATCCTAAGTTGAAGAAAAACCTCAAATAAATTCAAATGGAAGTACATGA
>JALVES010000482.1 GCA_027030635.1 Saprospiraceae bacterium
TGCGCCACTTGTTGCCCGAAAGCTGCGGGTGGATGAGGTCTTCCCGCTTGACGAGACATTGGACGCCCGCCCTCTCGGCAGCTTGTATGCTGAAAGGCTGAAGGGGGGAGGGGAGTTTTAGTTTTAGTACTGTTTTCATTTTTTAACAGACGGAGTTTCCTTGAGAAACTATCCCTTCATTGCGTAGATGAAAAGACTCTCGTAAAGCGTTGCGCCACTACATTACGTTCAGGACGCCGTCCTTCGGCTTCACTTCGTTTCGTTCAGGACGGGGCCTTTGCATTTTTCGCGGGCGGCCCGCCCCTTCAGGGGTCGGGGGCGCGGGAGGCCAGGGAAATGCAAAGGCGCCGTCCTGAGCGGAGGAGGGTAACTTTTTAAGAATGCTCTATGTTATACTTGGCCTCAATAATTCATTTACATCCAATTCTGTAACGGGGCCTATGGATCGCATGTACTCCCAATTGACCTGGTCTTTGTCGCCGAGCACGAGGTAGGTGTAGCGGGCATTTTTGATGCGCTTTTGGTGGAATTCCACCAGGTCTTCGCTCGTGGCGCGGCTCAGGCGCTCGTAGGAAATTTCGGAGAAGTTCTCGGGCAGGCCGAGGCGTTTGTACTCGCGTTTTTTCCAGTATGGCCAATCGCGATTGAGGCGGCTGCTTGCGATTTTTTTGAGTACGCCGAGGCGTGCCTGTTCCATTTGTTCGGGGAGAACGGGCATGTTGTCAGTAATGTGTACCAGCGTATCCACGGCCAGTTGCATTTTGTCGGGCTGGGTGCCGACGAAGGCCTCGAGGTAGTGGGCGTTGTTGCGTTCCGGCGGTGTGGTGTATTTGGCGAAAGTGGAATAAGCCAATCCCTTGGATTCGCGAATTTCCTGGAAGACGATGGAGGAGAGGCCGTAGCCGAAGTAATTGTTGTACCACATCGCCATGATGGAATCGTCGGGGTCGAAGCCTGGGTTGCGCTTGCTGATGAGCAGGATTTCCGTTTGCACGGAGGGGTAGTGCAGGAAGAAAACTTCATTGCCCGGCCGGTCTAATTGCACGAACTGCCGTGCTTTTTCCACGGGCTTGAAGCGCCCGGGGAGCTGATGTTTCTCCCGTACAATCTGCATGGCTTCCTGCTCGCCTTGCGGGCCGTAATACATCACCTCATGCGGATAGTCAAAGAGGCTGTGGATGGCCTGTTCGATTTCGTCTGCCTGGAGTTGGCGCAGGCGTTCGTTGGTATAATTCCAGTTGAGGGGGCTGTCGTAGCCGTATTTGGCGAATTGCTTCATGCCGTTGCGCAGCAGGAATTCCTTTTTGGTTTTGGCGTTTTCGCGCATTTTGATGATGTCTTCTGCCATGTTGGCCAGGGCCTGTGGGTCGGCTTTGAGTTTGCGCAGAAAATGCTCGAACAGTTCGGCGCCTTCCGGCAAACTTTCAGCCAGGCCGTTGATGCGCAGGTGGCTGCGCAGGCTGTTGAGGCTGTATTTGTACTCCAGACCGAGACGGTAGAACTCCTGTTCTATTTGGGAGGAGTTGTAGCGATCGGTGCCGGCCCAGCGCAGGAAGTTGAGGGCCGGGGCGAGCATGGGGTTATGCCATTTGCCGCGGTCGAAGACGTAGTAGAGATCGAAGATTTGGTTGGTCTTGTTGTGGATGTAGGTGAAAGGCAGGTCTTCGCGCAACTTGGATTCCTTCAGTCGTTTGGAGAAATCCGTAAATTCGGGTTTGAGTTCTTCCACCGGCATTTGGAGTACTTCCTTGCCAAAGTCCGAGAAGTCGTTGCGGTTGAGGTGTACCGGTGTGATGGGCGGTTGTTCGACGCGCAGGATGTTGGGGTCTTCGCCCATTTCCTTGTAAATCACGACTTTGGCTTGCTTCAGCATGCGTTTGGCGAAAGCCATCACTTCTTTCTTATCCATGCTGCGCAGGAGCTCGGGCAGGCGCATTTCCTGTTCGTAGGGGATGCCGAGGATGTAGGCATCCACGAGAATTTCGGAGCGGCCCTGGTTGGTTTCCAACTGCTTCATACGGCGCAGGATCAGCTCGTTGGCAGCGGCCTGTACGAGCCAGTCGGGGAAGTCGCCTTTGGCCAGTTTTTGCAGGGCTCCGAGCAGCAGTTGCTCCACTTCTTCGAGGCTTTGCCCTTCGCGCGGGCGACCGCCGACCTGGAAGTGGGAGTACTCGGCCATGAGCACGGGATAGCTGTAGGCGCCGAGTAGTTTTTGGGGCTGCAGCAGTTCGATGTCGAAAATGCCTGCCTGGCCGTTTTGGAGGATGACGTCTATGAGTTGGAGCAGATAAGCTTCGCGCTCTTTGGCAGGACCGAAGCGCCAGGCCATTTCCATGAAAGCGGCCTCGGCTCCGTAGAGCGTGATGCGCTTGTCTTCCGTCAGAGGCGCCGGCTCGGGGCGGGCTTCTTCCTGTTCGAGCCCGGGATTGGGCTTGAGCTTGCCGAAGTATTTTTCCGTCAGGGCAATGGCTTTTTCCGGCTCGAAATCTCCGACCAAAACGATGGCCATGTTGTTGGGCACGTAATATTTCTCAAAGAAGCGATAGATGTTGGTTTGGGAGGGCTGCTTGAGGTGTTCGCCCAGGCCGATGGTGTCGTGCGTGCCATAGGGATGGGGAGCAAACAGCGCCTTGCTGGTTTCGCTATAGACCTTGAAGTTGTCGCGCACCTGGATCATGTTGAACTCTTCGTACACCGTTTCCAACTCCGTGTGGAAAAGGCGCAGCACGAGTTTGCGGAAGCGTTCGCTTTCGACCTTCATCCAGCGCTCCAACTCGTTGGAGGGTACCTCGGAATAATAAACCGTCTGGTCTTTCCAGGTGTAAGCATTGACGTGCCTGGCGCCGAGTTGGGAAATGAGCCGGTCGTATTCGTTGGCCGATACGAATTTAGAGGCTTCATGGGAGAGGCGGTCTATTTCGCGGTATATTTCGAGCCGCTTTTCCGCATCTGTTTCATTGCGGTGTTTTTCGAACAACGCTTCTATTTGGTCGAGCAGTTTTTTTTCCTCTTTCCAGTTGAGCGTGGCCATGCGGTCGGAGCCTTTGAACATCATGTGCTCCATGTAATGGGCCAGGCCCGTCGTTTCCGGCGGGTCGTTTTTGGCGCCCGTGCGCACGGCAATGTGGCCAAACACGCGCGGCTGGTTTTTGAGCACGCTCATGAAGAGCTTGAGGCCGTTTTCTAAGGTGTATTCCTGCACCTGCATAGGGTCGTTGGGGTAGGTGCGAAGTTTGTCCGGGGAGACTTGTGTATTCATCTCTGTGTTTTGGATATGATGAAGCTGGATTTCTCTTTCTATACCGAAACCGAAGGTAAGGGGAAAAGTTCAAATTTTTGTACATTTAATTGTATTGCATTTGGCGAAAGCCCATAACGAAAAGCCTTCCATCAGCCCTGTTTTGCTGCCGGCAGGGACAGATGTGTTGCGGCTTTACGGGCCGTCTTTGGCAGAAGAGTATTTGAAGGGGCGTTTCCCCTACATAGCTCTTTACGACCTGTATGGTCATTTGTTGAAGACTTATGAAGTAAAGGATTTCGATTGGACAGGCAAGACGCTGATGTTAAATCTGCCTATTTTGAAGAGTGGTTGTTGTGTGTTGCGCGTAGGAGAGGAGAGCCTGCGCTTTGTGGTGCAGCCTTAATCACCAGATTTCTTCCAGGCCTTTGGCTTCTACCCAGCGGCTCCACGCTTCGTTGTAGGTGTGGATGCGGTGGGTGATCTGCCCTTGGTTATTTACGAGCGGGTAGCCGAGATTGGCCCACTCAAAAATGCTGCCGTAGAGGTTATAGACTTTTTGGAAGCCCAGGGCACGCAGGCGTTCGGCGATTTTCTCGCTGCGGTAGCCGACGGAGCAATAGACGACGATGGGTTTCTGCTTGTCGAGCTTTTTTGTGAGACTTTCGTCAAATGCTTTATAGCCGATGTACAAGGCTCCCGGGATGTGGCTGATGTCGTACTCCTCGCGCTCGCGGGCATCGAGAATTTGGTAGTTGTTGAGGTTTTGTTTCAGTTCTTTTACGCCGATGAGGGGGATGGTGAAACTGAGCAGCTCGGTGAGGCGTTGATCAAAAGCGGGGTTCTGGATAGATGGTCTCACTTCGGGAACTTGAGTACATGCCCGGCTTGCGCCAAACAGGAAGAGGAAAAATAGCAATTTCTTCATCGTTGGAATGAATTCTTTGTTCATTAAACGCGGCTTGGGCGAACATGTTTTATGCCGTTCCCTAAAAGAACCTCTCCTCTCCGTTAATAGTTTCTTAGTACCTTCGTGTTTTTAACGAATTATTTCTAACTTCGGGCAGTAAAGCGAATATGTTAAGAACCTTTTGTTCGTTATGTTTGCAACTGTCGGGGAAAGAGCCTTTGTCAAAGCTGTTTTTCGGGCAGGCGAACAGGGGGTATTTTCCATGAACCGAAAAGTTATCATCCCATGAAGCGATCCATTTTTTTCTCGTTGCTGCTGGTTTTTACGTCCCTTTCGTACTTGCGTGCCGAGGGCGGCGATCCCTATGCTTACATTGAGCGCTACAAAGACATTGCCATTGCCGAGATGAAGCGGGCGGGCATTCCTGCCAGCATCAAGCTGGCCCAGGGCATGCTGGAGTCTGCAGTGGGTACCAGCGAGCTGGCACGCAAGGCCAACAACCACTTCGGAATCAAATGCCACAACGACTGGACCGGTAAGAAAATGTGGCGTTTAGACGATGATGTAGATGAAAACGGCAAGCCCATCAAATCCTGCTTCCGCGTGTACAAAAAGGCGGATGAGTCCTATGTGGCCCATTCCGAGTTTTTGCGCGACCCAAAGAAGGAGTATCGCTATGGCTTTCTCTTCTTTCTCGACCCCACCGATTACCGCGGCTGGGCCAAAGGACTGCAGTCTGCAGGCTATGCTACCAGCCCCACTTATGCCAGCAAGCTGATCAATCTCATCGAGCGCTATGAGCTTTACGAGTACGACAAAATGGGCATGGAAGAGCCGGTAGTCATTGAAGAGCCGGATAAGCCCCTGGATGAAATTGATATGGTGTTGGGCATTACTTACAACAACGATACCCGCATGGTCTTGGCCAAAGCAGGAGAGACCCTGGCCGACATTGAGACGCGCACGGCCGTTCCGGTAGCGAAGTTGATGAAATACAACGAGGGCTATACCTCCCCCTCTTATAAACTCAAAGAGGGAGACATTGTCTATCTGGAACCCAAGCGCAATTACTTCCGGGGCTTTAAGAAGTGGCATTACGTCAAAGAGGGCGAAACCATGTTTTACATCTCTCAGCTCTATGGCATCAAGCTCAGCAAGCTGTACGACAAAAACAACATGCCTGAGGGCAGCCAGCCGGCGGCGGGCGAGCGCATTCGCCTGCGCGGAAAGACAAAAAACAAAGAGGACCGCCCGAGGCTGATTTCCGAACCTCCCAAACCCAAACCCGCCGTAGAAGATTCGCAACTCAGCGCCGAAGATGCCTTCTGGTCTATGGACAACCCCTTTTCCGAAGGAGCCTTTGGAGATGAAGACGAACCTGAGGAAAATCCCATTCCGGATACCCCGCAGCCCCCTGAACAGCCGGAGGAATCTCAACCCGAGCAGCCGGATAAACCCGATAAGCCCGTTACCACTCCGGCAGACCTGGATAAACCCGAACAACCGGAAGAGCCCACAGCTGTCGAAAAGCCCGATGAGGAGGAACTGCCCATGGAAATCACTCCCGAAAATCCGCCTGAAAAGCCCGAAAAGCCGGAAGAACCTCAGGTGGACAAACCCGATAAGCAGCCCGAAACGCCAACGCCTCCTCCTGCCACCGAAGAGGGCAGGTATCACATCGTGCAAAAGGGAGATACCCTTTACAGCCTCTCCCGTCGCTACGGTACCACCGTGGAGCAAATCCGTAAATGGAACGGCCTTCCCGATAATATCATCAAAATAGGCCAAAAATTGCGCGTAAAAGAATAAATTTGTGGCGGCAATGGAAGAGCTGTTGCCGCCATAAATTTTTACGGGATGAAGACGCTGCGCACTTTTTGCTTGTTTTGTTTTGGGTTGCTCGTTTTGAACCCGGCTTTTAGCCAGGGAGAAAAACGCACGGCCTATACCCTCAAAGGCGGCCTGGCCATAGGCACCCAGCGCTGGAATGCCTTTTCCAACCGCGCTCCGCTCTTTCGCTATCAGGGCGCTGTGGCCGTAGAAACCGCCGATAGCGACGAGTTTTCCATCTTTAGCGAATTGGGCTATCACGTGCGTGGCAGCGCCGTGCGCTACATCAACCTCTCGGCAGGCGCTACCACCAATTTTCTCAGTCAGACCTTTGAGTTCAACAACCTCTCGCTGTCCATCGGCGGCAAGCAGAAATTTGGCTATCGAAATGCCAAGGCCTACTATCTCATCGCCATCCGCGGAGAATATACCCTCTGGACCAACCTCGGCAAGTACGAAGACCAAAACAACACTTATTTGTTCTT
>JALVES010000483.1 GCA_027030635.1 Saprospiraceae bacterium
GGGTCTTTGCACCTCGCTACCGCCAGGCCCATTTGCGGGCTTTTTATACAGATGCAGACAATGAAGATGCCCAAGAGGCTCTGAAGCTGGCTTATTCCGATGTTGTAAAAGCCTTTACATACTATTTGGAGCATTACAACGAGGGGCGCCCCGTCATCATTGCGGGGCATAGTCAGGGTGCTTTGATGAGCATGTGGTTGCTGAGGGATTTCTTCGACGGCAAGCCCTTGCGCAAACAGTTGGTAGCTGCCTACCTCGCAGGCTGGCCGGTGAAGAAAGACCAGTACGAGACCATTCCCGTTTGTGAAAGGCCGGAGCAAACGGGCTGCTTCTGTAGCTGGCGGAGTTTTCGCTATGGCTATGTGCCGCGCAAATTTCCTCTGGGGGATACCATTGCCGTAGTGAATCCCGTGAGTTGGCAGACGAATGATGCCTATGTGCCTGCCTCCGAGAGCAGGGGCAGCGTATTGCGAGATTTTCAGACCATTTACCCGGGCATAGCTGATGCGCAGATTGTAAACGGCATTTTGTGGCTGCACAAACCCAAATTTCCGGGCAGTGTTTTTGTCGTGCGGCGCAATTATCACGTGGCAGATTTTAACTTTTTCTACCTCGATGTGCGGGAAAATGCCCGCCAAAGGGTAGAGGCTTTTTTAGAATAACTTATGCAAAGACCTCTGGCAGAACGCATGCGCCCGACTTCCCTTGAAGGCTATGTCGGGCAGGAGCACCTCACCGGCCCCGAGGGCATTTTGAGGCGGGCTTTAGAGAAGGGCGCGCATCTGCCCTCCTTCATCCTGTGGGGTCCGCCCGGTACGGGGAAGACGACTTTGGCGACCATCATCGCCCATCAGTTGGAGCGTCCTTTTTTGAGTTTGAATGCCGTGCATTCGGGGGTGAAAGACATCCGCTGAATATCGAACTGCGCGAAACCAACGCCCTCTTCCGCCTTTCCGGAGGCGATGCCCGAAAGTTGTACAACCTGCTGGAACTCAGCGCCGAGCAATGTGAAGAGGGCGAAAAACTCATCATCACCGATGAGCTCATCTCGCGTCTGGCACACCGCTATGTGGGGCGCTACGACAAGGGAGGCGAGCAACACTACGATTTGGCTTCGGCTTTCATCAAGTCCATCCGTGGCTCCGACCCCAATGCTGCCCTCTATTGGCTGGCGCGTATGTTAGAGGGTGGGGAGGAGGTGAAATTCATTGCCCGTCGCCTGGTGATTTCCGCTGCCGAAGACATTGGCCTGGCCAATCCCAATGCCCTGCTCATGGCAACCCAGGCTTTTCAGGCCGTGCAGATGATTGGCATGCCTGAGGCTCGCATCATCCTTTCGGAAGCGACCATTTATCTGGCCACTTCGCCCAAGAGCAATTCCGCTTATCTCGCCATTGACAAGGCGCTGGATGCCGTTCGCTCAGGCGATGACCCGCCGGTGCCTTTGGCTTTGCGCAATGCTCCGACCAGGCTGATGAAGCAATTGGGTTATGGGAAAGACTACCGCTATGCCCATCAGTACGAAGGCCATTTCGTCGAAGCCGATTACCTGCCCGAAGCGCTCAAAGACGCCGTCTTTTACGAACCGGCTGACAATCCCCATGAAAATAAAATCCTCGAACGTCTGAAGCGCTGGTGGAAGAAGAAATATGGCAAGGGCCAATGAGCGCTTATAGGTGAAAGTTTGGTTAAGTTGGCATTCCCCAAAAAAACGTACCTTTGCAGATGATGCTCAAATCGTTTTTCTGAGCATGGATTTGTGTGGTACTTCTTGTGATTTTCATTATGGCTGAAAAGAAAGTTCGTTATACCGAAGAAAACATCATCTCCTTAGACTGGAAGGAGCATATCCGCATGAGGCCGGGTATGTACATCGGGAAGTTGGGCGATGGCGCGGCTCCCGATGACGGCATTTACGTCTTGCTCAAAGAGGTGTTGGACAACTCCATAGACGAATACGTCATGGGCTATGGGCGGGAGATCGTCATTAATCTCAGCAAGGACGGCACTTTGGAGGTACGCGACTATGGCCGCGGCATTCCGTTGGGCAAAGTGGTGGAGTGTGTCTCCAAAATCAATACCGGAGGTAAGTACGACTCCAAAGCTTTTAAGAAATCGGTGGGCCTCAACGGCGTGGGCACCAAAGCGGTGAATGCGCTGTCCAGCCGTTTCGTGGTGAAATCGGTGCGCGACGGGAAGATGAAAGTGGCGGAGTTCGAACGCGGGGAGAAGATCAAGGAACACCGTTTGGCGAAGACCAAAGAGGCCAATGGCACCACTGTTATTTTTACACCGGATGAGGAAATCTTTCCGAATTACAGTTTCCGGGAGCAATACATCGAGGATCAACTTTGGAATTACGCCTATCTGAATGCGGGCTTGAAGCTGCGCTTCAACGGCAAGCTAATCCATTCGCGCCACGGCCTGAAGGATTTGCTCGAACGCAAAACGGCCAGTGAGCAGTTGCGCTACCCCATCATTCACCTGAAGGGAGATGATGTGGAAGTGGCCATCACTCATGGTCAGCATTACGGGGAGCAGTACTATTCTTTTGTGAACGGGCAATACACCACCCAGGGCGGTACGCATCTGGCTGCTTTTAAAGAGGCTTTTGTCAAAACGGTGCGTGAGTTTTACAACAAGAATTACGATGCCCGCGACATTCGCGCTTCCATCATTGCCGCCGTCAGCTTGCGGGTGGAGGAGCCGGTTTTTGAATCTCAGACCAAGACCAAGCTGGGTTCAGTGGATATGGGCCCGGGAGGCCCGAGCATTCGCGCTTTTATGACGGATTTCCTCAAGCGGCATCTCGACAATTTTCTGCATAAAAATAAGGAGACGGCTGCAGCACTGCAAAAGCGCATTTTGCAGTCAGAGCGGGAGCGAAAGGAAATTGCCGGCATCAAAAAGCTGGCCAATCAGCGTGCCAAGAAGGCCAATCTGCACAACAAAAAGCTGCGCGACTGCCGGCTGCACTTCAACGATACCGGCCGCAACAGCAAGGAGGAAGACCGCCTGAAAACCACCCTCTTTATCACCGAGGGTGATTCTGCCAGCGGCTCCATTACTAAAGCACGCGATGTGCAAACTCAAGCCGTTTTCAGCCTGCGCGGCAAGCCGCTCAACTGCTATGGCCTGACTCGCAAGGTGGTCTATCAAAACGAGGAGTTCAACCTCCTCCAGCACGCCCTCAACATAGAAGACGGCCTCGAGGGCTTGCGCTACAACCGCGTAGTCATTGCCACAGATGCCGATGTGGATGGCATGCACATACGCCTGTTGCTGCTGACTTTCTTCCTGCAGTTCTTTCCCGATCTGGTGCGCGAAGGACATCTCTACATCCTCGAAACGCCCCTCTTTCGCGTGCGAGACAAACAGCAGACTTTCTACTGCTATTCCGAGTCTGAGAAACAGGAGGCCATAGAGAAGCTCAAAGGCAAACCGGAAATCACCCGCTTTAAGGGCTTGGGAGAGATCTCTCCCTCAGAGTTTGGCGACTTTATTGGAGAGAACATCCGCTTAGAGCCGGTCTTGTTGCGGGAGAATACCCAATTGGACGAAGTGCTGGCTTATTACATGGGCAAAAACACTCCGGCCCGTCAGACGTTTATTATTGAGAACCTGAGACTTGAAAAAGAAGGCGCATGAATTTTTTAAAGGATTTGTTTTTTTTGGAAGGAGATGAATTTAGCGGAGAAGGCGGCATAGCGTCCATCTTTTCCATGGAGCAGGAAGACGAAACGGCAGAAGGGGAGAAGTATCCCAAGCAGCTTCCCATTCTGGTCGTTCGCAATACGGTTTTATTTCCCGGAGTCATCATTCCCATCAATGTCGGGCGGCCCCGCTCTTTGGAGGCCATTCAAAAGGCTTACCAAATGGAAGGCCGTTATGTGGCCGTGCTTGCGCAAACGGAAAGCAGCATAGAGCGACCTGAATTGGACGACATTTACCGCGTGGGCACCATTGCCCGCATTTTGAAGATCATTCATTTGCCGGATGGCTCTTCCACGGCTGTTTTGCAGGGCCGCCGCCGCTTTCGGCTGGTGGAGTTGACCAAAGAAATTCCCTATCTCGAAGGCAAAATTGTGCCTTTACCTCACGAAAAGGTCAAGAACAAAGTGATGTTGAAGGCCATTGTATCCAGCATTTTGGATGAAATGGCAGAGATTGTAGAGCTTTCGCCTCACATCCCGCCCGAGGCCATGGCCATGTTGCAAAACATTACCAACCATCGCTTTCTGCTCAATTTCCTGGCTTCCAATTTTGTGGATGTAAAGGTGGCCGAAAAGCAGGCACTGTTAGAGATGAACGAGCTGGAGGCCAAGGCCAAAAGAATTTTGGAAGCCCTTCGCAACCAGTTGCAAGTCCTGGAGATCAAAGACCAGATTGAGAGTAAGGTGCGTTCGGACATCGAGAAGCAGCAGCGCGATTATTTCCTCAACCAGCAGCTCAAAACCATTCAGGAAGAGCTGGGGCAGGACCCCCAGACTGAGGCCGTACAGCGTTTGCGCGAACGCGCCGAAAAGAAAGACTGGCCGGAATACGTTGCCAAACACTTTGAGCGGGAGCTCAACCGCCTGCTCCGCATGAACCCGCAGATTCCGGATTACTCCATACAGCTCAACTACCTGGAGTTTATCCTCGACCTGCCGTGGAACACCTATTCACAGGACAACTTTGACCTCCGGAAGGTCAAGGAAGTGTTGGATTCTGACCACTATGGCCTGGAAAAAGTCAAAGAGCGCATTCTTGAGCATTTGGCGGTGCTGAAGCTGAAAGGCGATATGAAAGCGCCCATCCTTTGCCTGGTGGGCCCTCCGGGCGTAGGGAAAACCTCTTTGGGCCGTTCGGTAGCGCGGGCTTTGAACCGCAGTTTTATACGCATGTCGCTGGGTGGTTTGCACGACGAATCGGAAATTCGCGGGCATCGCAAGACGTATATCGGAGCCATGCCCGGCCGCATTTTGCAGAGCATCAAAAAGGCGGGGACTTCCAATCCCGTTTTTATTCTGGATGAGATTGACAAGGTGGGAAAAACCTTTAGAGGAGACCCCTCTTCGGCTTTGCTCGAAGTGCTGGACCCCGAGCAAAACACCTCTTTTTACGACAACTACTTAGAGCTGGAATACGACCTTTCCAAGGTGTTGTTCATCGCTACGGCCAACAGCCTCGGTTCCATACAGCCGGCCTTGCGCGATCGCATGGAGATCATCTGGATCAGTGGCTACTCCACCGAAGAAAAAGTGCAAATTGCCCGCCGCCACCTCATCCCCAAGCAACGCGAAAATCACGGCTTGAAGGCCAAACAGGTCAACATCACCACGCCCGCCATCAGGGCCATCATACGCAGCTATACGCGGGAATCAGGCGTGCGCAGCTTAGACAGGCTCATTGCTGCCGTGATGCGTTATGTAGCCAAAAAAGTGGCCATGAAGGAGTCTTACGACAAATCCGTCAAGCCGCAGCATCTCAAGGAAATTCTCGGCGCCCCTCGCTATATCAACGACGAGTACATCGCCATTGAAGAACCCGGCGTGGCCATTGGCCTGGCCTGGACCAGCGTGGGAGGCGAGGTTTTTGTCATTGAGGTCAGCCTCAGCAAAGGACGCGGTCGGCTCACCCTTACGGGAAATTTGGGGAATGTGATGAAGGAATCGGCCACCACTGCTTTGAGCTACCTCAAGGCTCATTGCGATGAACTCGACATTCCCTATGAGCTGTTCGACAAGAGGGACATCCACATCCACATCCCCGAGGGGGCCATCCCGAAAGAAGGCCCCTCTGCCGGCATCGCTTTGCTGACGGCCCTGACCTCGGCTTTTACGGGGCGCAAGCTGCGTCCCTATGTAGCTATGACCGGCGAGATTACCCTGCTCGGCCGCGTACTTCCCGTGGGGGGCATCAAAGAGAAAATTCTCGCCGCCAAGCGCTCGGGCATTAAGGAGGTCATCCTTTGCAAAGAGAATCAGAAAGACATCGAAGAGATCAAACCCGAGTACATCAAAGGGGTGAAGTTCCACTATGTGGAGCGGGCCGAAGAGGTGTTGGCTCTCGCTTTGCGCAAACGCAGGGGCCGCAGGAAGAAAAAGGCAGATACAACGAAAAAGGAGAAGTAGGGGTCGTTATACTCAAAGAAAGTGGTTTGGGCGGCGCAGGCCGCCCAATGCAATATGACTCAACTGTTTTTTATGCAAGTATTTTTCACAAAGGCTCTTTTGGTATTAGCACTGTTGGTGTCGGCCCACGCCTTGTGGGCTCAACAACACCCCCGCCCTGTGCAGCTCAGCGGCCTGGTGCTGGATGGCACTGAAGAGCGTTTGCTGCCGGTGGGCTATGCCAACATCTACGTCATGGGCAAAGGGCGTGGCACCTACAGCGACTACAACGGCTTTTTCTCCCTCGTCGTCGAGCGGGGCGATTCTCTGGAGTTTTCGGCCATAGGGTATAAGACGGTTTATTT
>JALVES010000484.1 GCA_027030635.1 Saprospiraceae bacterium
TCGGCGACCTGCAAGTGCGCAACCGCGGCACCATCGGCGGAAGCCTCGCCCATGCCGACCCCGCCGCCGACTACCCTGCCGCCCTGCTCGCTGCCAACGCAGTCATCGAAGTGCAAGGGAAAAACGGAAAGCGAAAAATCAATGCTACTGACTTCTTCCAGGGCATGTACACCACAGCCCTGAACGAAGACGAAGTCATCACAGCCATACACATCCATAGAGGCAGCAATGGCAAGTACGAAAAGTTCTTCCAACCCGCTTCGCGCTTCGCCATCGTCGGCGTGGCCGTCGTCAAAAACGGGCAGGAAGTACGCGTGGGAATCACCGGAGCCTCCGATACGCCCTACCGCGCCACAGCCGTAGAAAATGCCTATGCTGAAAAAGGCCCCGATGCCGCCGAACTGGCCGCAGAAGGCGTTGAGATGCTGGACGACCACTTCGCCGGCGCCGCATACCGCGCACACCTGGCCAAAGTGCTTACCCGAAAAGC
The DNA here is from genome assembly GCA_027030635.1 of Saprospiraceae bacterium. Lineage (GTDB taxonomy): Bacteria > Bacteroidota > Bacteroidia > Chitinophagales > Saprospiraceae > WGBN01. Next base: position 491 of record JALVES010000484.1, read on the forward strand.
TCTGGCCTGAGAACACCCATGCAGAGACGTCCCCCGCCTTGCGGGGGCGTCTCTCTATCTGCTCTTACATCAACTTCGACCTCACCCCCGTCTTCTCCAACAAGTCCGACAAAGAATCCTGCGTGTGACGCATGTCCTGCCAGTCTTTCAGGACGATGCCCAACGTATCTGCCACCAGCTCTTCATCCAAATGCGTAAAATGCATGGCCGCCAGAGCCCGCGCCCAGTCTATGGTCTCTGCAACCCCCGGCACTTTCTCTAACTTCATTTGCCGTAAGGCCTGCATAAAAGAACACACCTGCTGCGCCAAACGCTCGTCTATCTCCGGCACCCTGGTCTTCACAATGGCCAGCTCTTTCTCAAACTCCGGATAATCAATCCACAAGTACAAACACCGCCGGCGCAAAGCCTCCGAAAGCTCCCGCGTCCGGTTGCCCGTCAAAATGACCTGAGGCCGACTGCTCGCCTTGATCGTACCCGTTTCAGGTATGGTAACCTGCCAATCGGACAAAACCTCCAACAAAAAGCTCTCAAACTCCTCGTCCGCACGGTCTATCTCGTCAATGAGCAATACCGGGTCCCGATGATGGGTGATGGCTTGCAAGATGGGTCGCTTCAACAAAAATCTCTCAGAAAAGATAGTCTCTTCCAAAGACTCCGGACTGCGCTTTTCGCCTTCCTGCATTTTCAAAAAGAGCAACTGGTGCTGATAATTCCACTCGTACAAGGCATGGGTGCTGTCTAAACCCTCATAACATTGCAAGCGAATCAAATCTGTGTCCAAAGCCCTGGCCATCACCTTGGCCACTTCGGTCTTCCCCACGCCGGCAGGCCCCTCAATCAGCAGGGGCTTGGACAGCTTCATGGCCAAAAACACAGACATGGCAATGGCCCGCTCACTGATATAGCCCTGCTCTTGCAACAACTTTTGAACATCTTCCAATGATTTTGCTTTCATTACGTATGGTTTTAGACAGCAACATTCAATACATCCCGTGGCTTGCCCTCGCGCACCATC
>JALVES010000485.1 GCA_027030635.1 Saprospiraceae bacterium
AGTGCTTCAGCAACCCCCGCCCCTGATTGTGGATGCCGGGCCGGACCAGGTCATCAACTTGGGCGAAAGCGTTACTTTGGAAGGCAGCATTCAGGAAGCCCTCAGTCCTGCCGAACCTATGTGGATTGCTCCTTTGGGCGAGTGCGTGACGGACCCCCTGAGTTGTTACAATTGCCTGACGCCTCTGGCTACGCCTCTGGTCAGCGATACCTTCTACCTCTCGGCCACCGATTTGGATGGTTGTTCGGATATGGACACCGTATTTGTGGAGGTCGTCCCCGTGCGCCCCGTTTACATCCCCAACGCCTTTTCCCCAAACGGCGATGGCATCAACGACTATTTCACCGCCTTTGGCGGAGCTGTGGCGACTTCGATTGTGAAATTTCAGGTATATTCGCGCTGGGGCGATTTGCTGTTCCAGACCGGCAGCATCCCCCTCAACAACGAAAAACTCGGCTGGGACGGCCGCGCTGCCGACGGGCGGCCGCTGAAACCGGGGGTGTATGCTTATGTGATTGAAATCGCCTTTTTGGATTGTACGACGGGTGTTTATTATGGAGATGTAGTGTTGGTCAGGTGAGGGATGTTGGTGTATTGTTTAAAAAACAGGGAGTTTTCAATTTGTAAGAGCGTTACACCAGACATGTCATGTCTATAAGACATGACATGTCTTCCGAAAACAACGCAAACACGTGAAAATCGTTACACGTCGTCAAAAAACTGTTTAAAACGCCGCCTCGCGGCATCATCAAAACCAACCCATCATGAGCTTACAAACAGGAATGAAAGCCCCGGACTTCACCCTTCCGGACACCGAAAAAAACATGACCACGCTCTCTGATTTTCGGGGGCAAAATGTGCTGGTACTTTTCTTCCCCCTCGCCTTTACCGGCGTATGCACCAAAGAACTCTGCGCTACCCGCGATGACATCGCACGCTACCAGGAACTCAACACTCAGGTGCTGGCCATTTCCGTGGACTCGCCTTTTTCTCTGGGCAAGTTCAAAGAAGAGCAGCAACTCAACTTTCCCCTGCTCTCCGATTTCAATCGCGAAGCTGCCCGTGCCTATGGGGCCTTATACGATGAGTTCGTGCTTGGCATGAAGGGCGTGGCCAAGCGCTCTGCCTTTGTGGTGGACAAAGACGGCGTACTGCGCTATGTGGAAGTCCTCGAAAATGCAGGCGAGCTGCCCGACTTCGAGGCCATTAAGGAGACTCTGGGTGGCTTGTAATAAATGGTAGCTATCCTTTCTCTGTGCGCAGCTCACCCCTTCGGGGTGGGGCGCGGGAGAGCCGGGGCAACAAACTATGCAGAATAGAACTAAAAACATGCAAGACAAAGAGCAAACCCCTCCCCGCACCGACGTCAATGAGTTGGGAGAATTTGGACTGATCGAGCATCTGACCCGCGACTTCCCGCATTTGCAGGGATCTACAGTCAAAGGCGTGGGCGATGATGCGGCCGTGCTCAGCTATTGTGGCGAAAAGGGCCCGCACACCCTTGTGAGTACTGACAGCCTGATCGAGGGCATTCACTTCGACCTGAGCTATACGCCTTTGATGCATCTGGGCTATAAGGCCGTCATCGTCAACCTTTCGGACATTTATGCGATGAATGCCCACCCCACGCAGATTACCTTTTCCTTTGGCATTTCCAACCGCTTTTCGGTGGAGGCTATGGAGGAAATTTACAAGGGCGTGCGCAAGGCTTGTGAGCTGTACAAGGTGGACCTCGTGGGAGGCGATACCACCTCTTCTCCGCGTGGCCTGGTCTTGCAGGTAACGGCTCTTGGTAAGGCCTTCCCCGAGAAAATTGCCTACCGCTCCGGTGCAAAAGAAGGCGATATCATCTGCATCACCGGCAATCTGGGAGCTGCTTACGTGGGCTTGCAAATCCTGGAACGCGAAAAGCAAGTGCAACTCGCAGCACCCGGTGCCAAAGCAGAATTGGAACAATACAGCTACCTCATAGAACGCCAGCTCAAGCCCGAAGCCCGCAAAGACATGATCCGCTTTTTTGAAAAGTCAGACCTGAAGCCCACCTCCATGATTGACATCTCCGATGGCCTGGCCTCCGACCTTTTCCACCTCTGCCGGCAATCGGGCCTGGGCGCCTATCTGGAGGAATCGGGCATCCCCATGCATCCCGATATGGAAATGGCTGCCCTGGATTTGAAACTGCCCCCCCTGACTTGTGCGTTAAGTGGGGGAGAGGACTATGAGTTGCTCTTCACCATAGACCCGGGCGATTTGAACAAAGTTAAGTTTTTGCCCGACATTTACATCGCCGGAGAGATGGTCTCCAAAAAAGACGGCCTTACCCTGCACACCACAGGTGGCAAAGTCGTGCCGCTCAAAGCACAGGGCTGGCAACATTTTGGAAAAGAAGATTAAAACGGAAGTGAACTCCTTACAATCGGAGCGGCTGTTAAATTTTGCCTCTCTTTAATCAAGGCTTACTACCATGAACAGACAATGGCTATTTCTTTTGCTCGGCATCCTCATGCCGCTTTTTTGGACAGCATGCAAAGAGGAAACACCTCCCCCGCCACCCCCCGAAAAGCCGGAACAGCCCGCTAAACCAGCTAAACAATACGCCGTGCCGGCCTTTGATCGCGATTCGGCTTACGCTTTCCTGGCAAAGCAATTGGAATTTGGCCCGCGAGTGCCCGGCACGGAAGCACATGCTAAAACGCGAGAATGGCTGGTGCAAAAATTCCGGGACTACGGCTTTGAGGTGCTGGAGCAAAAATTTGACCAAAAGACCTTCGACGGCAAGACTTTTGAGGGCGTCAACATCATCGCCCGCTATGCGCCTGCCGAAAGCCGCCGTATCATGATGGCAGCGCACTGGGATTCGCGCCCCTTTGCAGATTCGCCGCTTAGCAGCAGCCCCGACCAAGCCGTTCCCGGCGCTGATGACGGCGCTTCCGGCGTAGCCGTTTTGCTGGAAATCGCCCGCCAAATATCGCAGCATCCCTTCGATGGCCTGGGCGTGGACCTGGTGCTTTTCGACCTCGAAGACTATGGAGAATCCGGCGGCTCCGAAACGAGCTGGGGATTGGGCTCGCAGTACTACGCCCGCAATTTGCCGCCCATAGCTCCGCAGTACGGCATCCTGCTCGACATGGTGGGCGCTGCCCATCCGCGCTTCACCAAAGAGCAGGTCTCCATGACCTACGCCCCCCAGGTGATGAACAAAGTCTGGCGCCTCGCCCAAAGCATGGGCCACAAGGAAATGTTCGTAAACGTCCCCACCGGCCCCCTCGTGGATGACCACTACTTCGTGAACACCATCGCCGGCATTCCCATGATAGACATCATCAACCGCCCCGTCGGTACCAAGACGGGCTTCGTAAAGCATTGGCACACTCCCCAGGACGATTTGAGCGCCATAGACAAAAATACCCTCGGTGCTGTGGGACAAGTGTTGACGGCTGTCATCTATCGGGAAGCAAGTATGGTTTTTTGAGGACGTGGGCTTCACTGCGCTCCCAACTCCGGCAGCTTTTTTAAAAAACTTATCAGGCTCATGACCGATATATCCGGCCGGATCTGCCAGGTGTCGGAATCGTAAGTGAGGATGAAGTTTTGCTTGGTGTCCAGGGTCTCAATAATGTTGTAAAACCCTTGCGAAGGCTTCACCACATTGCCCAGTTTGATTTCAATGCAGGAAAGAGGCCTGTTGCCCTGTACGAGCAGCAGGTCGCATTCTGTCCCGTCGGAGGTGCGGAAGAAGTAAGGGTCTATGCCTTTCGGCAAATGCTTTAAGCACTCGGAAATGACGTACCCTTCCCAGGATGCACCGGCAGAGGGATGTACCGGCAGGTTTTTGCTTTGGCGAATGCCAAGCAAAGCATGTAGCAAACCGGAATCGCTGAAGTAAACTTTAGGAGATTTGACGAGCCGTTTTTTTATGTTCGTATGAAAAGGGCGGAGTACCAGAGCTATGAAAGAAGCCTCCAGAAAATTGAGGTAGCGCTTGACGGTGTTTCCCGAAATGCCGAGGGAGCGGGCCAAAGTCGCTGCATTCCATAGATTGCCGTGCTGAGCTGACAGCATTTGCAGAAATGTCCTAAATCGAATGGGGTCGGTCTGCAAACCGAGAAAGGGCAGATCCCGCTCTACATAAGTTTTGATGAATTCTTCCCGCCATTCAAAACTCCACTCCTCGCTTGGAGCCAGCCAGGAATCCGGGAAGCCTCCCCGCCACCAGTGAGATTTCAAAAGCTCTTTGCTCGCTCCGATTTCTTCGAGGGAAAAGGGGTATAAGGTTAGGTAGGCGACTCTGCCTGCCAGAGATTCTGAACTCTTTCGCATAAGCAGGGGAGAAGCCGACCCGAGGAGCAAAAAACGCCCGGGGACGCGATACTCGTCAATCAGCGCCCGCAGTTCCGTAAACAGTTCGGGCAAGCGCTGTACCTCATCAATGATGACCAGATCATCCTGAAACTGACTGAGAAAAAAGCCCGGGTCATTGCTCAATCGCTGATAATCATCGAGGCGCTCCAAGTCGAAATAGCGCACCGGCTTGGCGTATTTGTCAGTCAGACTTCTGGCCAGGGTAGTTTTTCCGACCTGCCTGGCGCCGGTCAGCGTTACTGCAGGGAAGAACCCGAGGAGTTCTATCAATCTGTGTGTTATGCTACGCGCTATCATGGCCTGGTTTTATGCGTTTGCATCACGTAAAAGTCTGTAAATCTGAAATGGCATTTCAGATTTACAGGCAAAAATAGGCTTTTTTCGGGAATATTCTATGTGTCTGTGCTCAAAAAGAGCGCTATGCTGAAGTACTATGCGCTATCATCCTCCACCTCCCTTCAAAAACTCTTCTATCAATTCATAGACAAAGTAGGCGTAGAGTGTCAATAGCATCAGGCCTTCCCAGCGGGAGATGCGGTTGGTTATGCAGATGAAGCCGAAGAGCAGCGTTACGGCCACCATGAAGGGCAGGCCAAAGTGCATGATGCCCGGGGGGATTTCCATTTTACCAAAAAGAGAGGGAATGGCAATGACGCCAAAGGTGTTGAAGACGTTGGAGCCGATGATGTTGCCCACGGCGATATCCGTTTTGTGTTGCCGCACGGCAGAGATGCTGACCATGACCTCCGGCAGAGAGGTGCCCAGCGCTACCAGCGTGATGGCGATAAATTCTTCCTTGACACCCGCCAGCGCAGCCAGCTCCTGAATGCCAAAAATGGTGTATTTGGCGCCCACAAAAATCAGCACACCCGACAGCACCAGCAGTACGTAAGATTTCCAACTCACCTTTGGCGCTATTTCGCGCTCCTCCTCCGGTTTATTGGCAATGGTGTTGGCAATGAAAGAACCCAGGGCGACCAAAAATATAATGGCCTCGGGCAGCGAAAATTCCCCATCCTGCAGGGCAAACCACGACAAAATGGCCGCCACGATCAGTAAAGGGATGTCGAGGTCGAGTACCCGCACATTCAAAGTGAAATTTTTGGCCATGACCGCCACAATGCCCAATACGAGCAGGATGTTGGTGATGTTGGAGCCAATGACACTGCCCGGCACGATGCCGGAATGCCCCTCTACCACCGCTACAATGCCGGAGGTCAGTTCGGGCAGCGAGGTGCCAAAGGCGATGATGGTTACACCAATGATAAAAGAAGGAATGCCCCAGGCCCGCCCAATGCGCTCAGCATAAAAAACAAACCAATCCGAAGCCTTGATGAGCACACCGAGGCTGGCTATAATGATGAGGAGGTAGAGGAGGATGTTCCAGAGCATGGGGGCAAAGGTAATAAATGTGGACGCTTCGCGTCTAATGTGGAGCGCAAGCGCTCTAATGTGGAACGCAAGCGTTCTAATGTGATTTTACGCTCGCTGCGCATCGCGTGACCATGTGCAAATTACGCGATGCGCAGCGAGCGTAAGATCACATTAGAGGCCGCAAGGCCTCCACATTAGGGCCGCAGGCCCCACATTAGACGCGAAGCGTCCACATTTACTTATCTTTGCAAAACTTTCCCAAACTCAGGAAAGCCCATAACGAAAAGGAAAACACCAAACCACATGGATCTATTCAAACAGGTAGAAGCGTTGATTGCAGAAATTCGGGAAGCTCAGCCCGCCGATGCGGAGGGGCTGGAGCAATTCCGCCGTCGGTTTGTGGGGACGAAAAACGTCATTAAGCCGTTTTTTGCGGAAATCCGGAACATCGAGGCCGATAAGCGCAAAGCCTTCGGGCAATTGCTCAACGAAGCCAAGCAACTGGCGGAGCAGAAGTTTGAAACGCTCAAAAGCAGTGTGGCACAGGCACAGGAAGAAAGCGAAGCCCGGGCCTTCGACCTCACGGCTCCGGCGGAACCCATCGAACTGGGCGCCCGCCATCCGGTGGCTATCGTCATGGATCGCATCATAGACATCTTTTCCCGCATAGGTTTTGCCGTGGCCGAAGGGCCGG
>JALVES010000486.1 GCA_027030635.1 Saprospiraceae bacterium
CAAGTGTTGATTTCATCGCGCCGCCCCCCGACAGCCTTGCGCACAAAATCGGGATCGGCCAAAAAGGGCCGTGCCAAAGACACCAAATCGGCCTTGCCCCCTGCCAAAATCTCCTCGGCAACCTCCGGCATATTGATGCGATTGACCGCTACGAGAGGGATGCTCACCTCCTTCTTCATCCGCGCCGTTATCCCGCTGAAAAAGCCGCGCGGCACCAGGGTCGCAATGGTAGGCACACGGGCCTCATGCCAGCCAATGCCGGTGTTGATGATGTTGATGCCCTCTTGCTCTAAGGCTTTCGCCAAATGCACCACCTCATCCCAGGTACTCCCCTCCTCCACCAAATCCAACATGGACAGCCGGAAAATCAGCAAAAAATCTTCCCCCACCGCCCGACGCGTGCGCCGGACGATCTCCAGCGGAAAACGCATTCTGTGTTCATAAGCCCCGCCCCACTCGTCTGTGCGCTTGTTCGTGCGCCTCGCCAAAAACTCGTTGATGAGATAGCCTTCGGAGCCCATGATCTCCACCCCGTCATAGCCCGCCTCACGCGCCAAAACCGCCGAACGCACGAAAGCGCGAATCGTGCGCTCTACGCCCCGCCGGCTCAGAGCGCGGGGCTTAAAAGGCGAAATGGGCGACTTGATGGCCGAAGGAGCTACCGCCAAAGGATGATACCCGTACCTGCCCGAATGAAGAATCTGCATGGCAATCAGCCCACCCTCCTCATGCACAGCCCGCGTAATCAGCCTGTGCCTGCGCGCATGGCGACTGCTGCTCATGCGTGCAGCAAAAGGCGCCGTCCAACCCTCCCGATTGGGCGCTATGCCTCCCGTGATGATCAAACCCGCACCACCGGCAGCACGCAAAGCAAAGTACTTCGCCAAACGCTGCATACCTCCCCTCGCCTCCTCCAAACCCGTGTGCATAGAACCCATGATCACCCTGTTGCGAAGGCGTATGAAGCCGAGATCTAAAGGAGCTAAAAGATGGGGATAGGGGTTTGGAGACATGGCGCTCTATATATCAATGGGTCATTTGTTCAATGATTCATTAAGTTTTTAACTACTCGTCTCCATTGGGAAACAGGCTGTCAAGTTGAACCGGTTTAATCTTTTAGATTGAGCCTGCCGACAGCAGGCAGGCTTGCCGAAGCCCGCGCTTGCTTGCATCAATAGCCAATAGAACGCGGATGACGCGGATTGTGCGGGTTTTCGCGGATTTTTACTAAGTTTACTTGATAAGCTGTTTTCCAAAGGATGCGGGCAGGCTAAAGGGAGCCCCCCCATTTCCTTTGGAGAATGGGTTGTCAAGTTGCATTTCAGTAAGACCCGCGAAAACCCGCTGCACCCGCGTCATCCGCGTTCTATTATTGGCTATTGACGGTAATCCGCAATGCCGTAATAGAACGCGGATTTTCGCGGCTTTCAGTAAACTCAATTCACAATCAAAGTCTTCGACACCGTACCGAAATCCGAAAGCACTACATAGCGGTAGCTGCCCGCTCCGCCAAGCGCCCCGGCATGTAAGGTGAAGGTGTGATGTGCCTGTACATGTTCTTCGCGCTGCTCAAAGACCTTGCGCCCCAGAGCATCATATACCATGAGGTGTACAAAGGAAGCACCCGGCAGCAAGACCTCTATTTCGGTCTGTTCACTAAACGGATTCGGCGAGCTTTGAGCCGACAGCCCGTCCATCTCATAAACACCGGACCCGTTTTCCTCAAACTGCCAATGCAAGGCATAAACATCTGCAGCTGCATCGTAGGCCTCGGCCGGCAAAACGCGGCTTTGCACATCCATCAACTCGCTCAGGCGGATGCGCTTTTGCACCTGTAAACGCAGGTAGAAAGCCGGAACATGCTCTGCCTCTCTCAAAGCAACGCCCTCAGGAGCAATCCAGCTAAACAGCAAATCAGCACGATCGGCGCGATAGTTGTAATCTGCAGCTTCTATGCCGGACATCCATCCCGATTCCACAGACACATAATCCAACAGACCGGGCACGAAACTCAAACTCCACTGCATGCCACTCAGGTTTTTGGCATCGGCATAGACCGGAATCTCATAAACCCTGCCCCCTTCCAGCACAGCATCTTTCAGCTGCAAATCCAAAGCCGCGTTGCGGAAGGCCAAATCACCTCCGTCGGGATGGAAAGTGGCAGAATCATTGACGTCGCCAATTTTGATAGCCGTAAAGGCCACATCCGTAGCTTCCAACAAGTTGTCTATGACAACCTGCTCGGGGAAAGACTGTGCAAAGGGATCGGAAGGCATGATGAAATCAGCCGGCACAAAGCGCCAGGAAGTGTTGTTGGGGAAGTGGTCCTCAATCTGCAAAATGACCTTTTGAATGGCCACCAAATCCAAAGTCGTAATGGAATTGCTCCTGTTGGCATCGGCTGCGACCATTTTATAGGGGTCTGCAAGAGGGTCTATGCCCAAGATGTGGCGGGAAATCGCTACCATGTCTAAGGTCGTCACGCCATTGACCACATCGTCATCCTTGCGCGGACGCACGTAATAGTTGTCGCAGGTAGGTACGCCTTCGGCCACAAAAGCGCCATTCTGATCGGTATAAGCCGTCGTCAAAACCGTTACGCTGTCATCGAGGAAAATATCCACTTGTACATTCTGTACCAAGACTCCACTGGGCGCTGTCGTCGTTCCGCTTACAGGGGCATCGGGCTCGCCGGCCGTACACAGCATGTCCTGAGGCATGGCCAGGAAGACATTGTCCTGCATCACGGGAATGATGGTATTGCGGCGAATGACGTCTTTCATGCGCGTATTGCGAATCATATCCTTTTCTTCCTCCGTCAATGCCGGGTCATTCTCAAAGTAAAAGCGGTCTCCATCGCGCAAACGCTGAAACTGCTCGGAGAGGATCAGCGTAAGCGTTTCGCCGAGGATGGAGTTGGGCATGGGTTCTTCGCACAAAAAGCCCACCCAGGAATCAATCTCATTGATGTCGCCGTACAAATCTTCCAGCACCTGATACACACCCGGGTCTGAATTGATCTGACTGAATTCCGTATAAGGCGTAAGCCCCAAAGCGAGGCGAATGGTATTCAAATCGGGAATGCCCCGCTCGCGCCCGCGCGTGATGTTCAGAGCTGCCAAATCCAGTCCTCCCTCTCCGGGTTCGCCAAAGAGGAAGTTGCGCACATCATCTACCACCTTGGCATCCAACATCTGCTCCATGTGAACGGCCATGCCCTTCAGGAAGTAGTCAATGCCATAGTCATAGACCGGATAGGGATTGAAAAAGGCATCCTTCAGTGGCATCACCTCCATGGTGTCTCCATTCATATCCATCATCATAATATCACCGCCCAACTGGGAGTGCCCCATGCGATAAGCAGAAGCGGCAAAGATGTTGGAAATGGTCGGATTCACATTGGGCTTGTAACCCGTATAAGGAGGCAGGGTGATGCCCAGGGTCGGCAACCATTCTGAAAAAGCAATGTGCTGTATCAAGCCGCCTACAATTTTGCGGGCATGCTGATACAACTGCTCGTCGTTCCACTCGGGATGCTGCAAAGCCAACTCATCGCAAAGGCGATTGTGCTCGCGGGCAAACAAGGTATGCATGCTAAGCAACAAGACATTCTCATTGGCGCGTATATCTCCTGCCACAAAGAGTTTTAAAGCACCCGTAGGGTTAGCCATAAAAGGCGCATTGGGGTCAATGGTGCCATCTACTTCTCCGTTAAGTGTATTCCAGGGCAAGAGATTGCCCGAAGACATGCGCAGCTTGCCTCCCTGAAAAGAGCGCAAATAAGCCGCACGAATCGAATCGGAGCCATAGACTGCCGAAGCATCTATGAAAGAGGTAATGTTATTGGGATGCTCCCTGGGATTGCTCTGGCTCGTACCCGTTCCCGGATAGGCCACCGAGCGGAGCAAATACATCTCCTGATTGCCCGTGAAAAGCGGGTCAAACCAGGGGTCGCCGGCGGGAATGGGTATGGCAAGGGGCTCTTCTTCATTGTCCAGCACCAAAGTGATGTTGTGATCTATAAACTGCCCGTAAACCCAACAGTAATCGCTTTGCTCCAGAATGTCCCAAATGTCAGAATCCTGGGCAAACAAAGCATTGCTGATCACCCGCGCATCCGGGCGGTTCTGCCCCCCGGGCTCGGAAACCCCATCGGCATAATCTGCGGGAAACAGACGCAACAATTGTACGTCCACTGATCCCCACTCGGGATGATAGGGATTGTTGTACGTACCGTCATAAGTGCGGTATTCCTGACCAAAAACCTCAGTGGCGAGGAAGAGCACCAGAGCAAAAAGGAGTAAATGTCTTTTCATTACGTTCATCTTTTGGGATCAAAAAATAAAAGTACGGCAGGGCCGCCCTGATTTCTTCAAAAGAAGACACCAAAACAACTTTAACCGCGAAACAGGTATTCTCAAGTGCTGCAAATGGGGAATCGGGTTTTGGGAAAGGATATTCATGGGTCAAATCATTTCCCCCATTCCTCCCTGCAAAGGTATTCATTTTTATTTCAAAAAAGCAAATTAAATTTCCTCATCAGTAATTTGGGCGGCGCAAGCCGCCCAAACCATTTCCCCCGGAGTGTAAAAAAACAACTATCAAAGCATTAAAGTATGTTAAATTTTATGCTCTGCCTTTCGGCAAATTCAATAAAACCCGTCTTCTTTGCATTCGAATCCCAACGAAATTGCGGGCGGCTCCTTTGGCACCCGCATATTCTTTACACCTTACAACTCGGGAACCATGACCAACTACCTGCGCATCTTCGTCCTCTCGCTCGCCCTCTTGTGGCTGAGAACGCCTCTGCTTTCGCAAAACGACAATGGAGCAAGCACCGTCATTGGCCTCACCGCCGGCACCTCCTGCCAAACCTCCGATGTCCGTACCGACAAAGGAGGCTTCGGCCTCAGCCTGACCGCCGGCAAAGAGTTTCCCGTCTCTCCCGCATCCCCCCTGGCCTTTGAATTGCGCGGACGCCTGCTCTTTGCCCGCCAATACGGCCTGGACCCCTTCCCCTCCACAGGCATCGAAAACAACAGCGCCCTCAACGGAAAAGAAGGCAAGCCCGACTATCTGCAATACCCCGCCGCTTATCAAGTCAACAAAGGCTTCGCCTTCCTCAACCACCGCACCACCGTCGGCGAACTCGCCCTCGAAGGCGTCCTCACCTTCGAACAACTGCGCCAAAAAGGACTGCTCCTCTCCCTCTATGGAGGCATAGGCGCCGACTGGCATTTGACGAAAGTCAATCAACTCGACGCTTTTGGCCAGCCCTACTACGACCTCTACACCTCCATAGATACCGATGCCCCCACGAGAAGACGCATCAAAGAACTGCAGGCCGGATTGGACGACACCTACGAAACCACAGCCGACGGCTACAGCCCGATAGGAAACCTCAACTTCATGCCCTCCCTCGGCATCGAACTCGGCTGGCAGGCAACACCCGGCTTTGCCCTCATCGCCGGCCACCGCACCACCTTCACCCTCAACAACATCATAGACGGCCAACAGTGGAAAGACGACCGCAACGACCTCTACCACTACACCTACGCAGGCTTGAAATTCAACCTGCCCGGACGCCAAAACAACCGCCTCAAAAAACCGCTCATCACCATCGTCCGGCCCGCTACCAATCCCGCAACGGTCTCTTATCCGGAATACACCCTCGAAGCCAAAATCAAGCGCGTACACAGCGCCGCCGACATCCGCGTACTGCTGAACGGGCGCGACATCCCCTTCCAATTTTATGGCGAAAGATTGCTGGCTGAACTGTATCTGCGCCCCGGGCGCAATGAAGTCGCCATCACTGCCACCAATGCAGCGGGCAGCGACCACAAAGTGGTCGTCATCATCCTGGAAGGCAATGTGATACAAACTCCGCCGCCACCTCCGCCGCCCCCGGGCCCTGCAAAGCCCCATGTAAACATCACACAGCCGGCCAAAAAGTATTCCGAAACCTTTGAAACGCAGGTCATGATAAAGGCAGACATCCTCAACGTGCCCTACCGCCAGGATGTACGCCTCTTTGTCAATGGCTACGAAACGAGTCAGTTCCAATACGACGGCCGCCATCTGAACGCCTATGTCAGCCTGCGCAAAGGCTCTAACAGCCTGCGCATCACAGCCACCAATCCCGCCGGTACCGACAGCGATAAGGTAACCATCGTGCTCAAAGAACGCAGCCACCAACCTCCACCACCTCCCCCGCCCTCAGGGCCTAAACCACAGGTACACATCACCAGGCCCGCCGACGGCAGCGCCACCCAACAGCCCCGCATCCGCATGACCGCCAACATCCGCCATGTAGAGCACAGAGGCGGCCTCCAACTGCTGCTCAACGGACGTCAAATCAACGACTTCAGCTTCAACGGCCAACAGCTCAGCGCCGACCTCCAACTCGCCAAAGGCAGCAACAC
>JALVES010000487.1 GCA_027030635.1 Saprospiraceae bacterium
AGCTGCAGGCGATCAACAATTCTCAAATTCAACTCAAGGCTTGGAGCAAATCCAAAATATGTTTTTTGATGATCAATCACATAATGTCCCGGATAATCCACCACATAGGAGCCTTCCAAGGTTTCAAACTCTCCAAATAACTCAAGGCCAAAGTTTACGAAGAAGCGTTTTTCTTTCTTGTAAGACAAGTTCGCACCAAACCTGAATTCGACCCCGTTGACATTCGAAGTTTCAAATGTATAACCTCCTCCTGAATGTGTGACTGAGTTTATCTTCCTAAAACCAAGATAGTATTTCAACTTGTCTGATTGACTATAGCCAATGTCAAACCCATTTAAATATGTCAGCGCATTGGAATAGTAACCAAACTCAAACAGGCCCGTTGGTTTAGCATAGCGGCCAAGATTTAGCTCTATGGAAAGTTTGTCTAAGCATTGAGCATTCAAACCATATTGAGCAAAGAGCAAGATTGCCAGAACTGCTATTTTTCTCAGCTTTTTCATGATCATTCTTCTTTTTGGTGGTTGTAAAATTCAAAATTTCCGGAGCGTTCACAAACTCAAAACAGTCCCCAGGTTAAAACTCAGGCTACGAGCTTTAGAGGGGGCACGGGGATCTACATTTACGAAGCCGTGGTAGTACTCTGAAGTCAGGAAGCATTGGAAAGAGGAGCTCAGTTTCAGGCTCAGGCCGAGGCCTGTGTAGGCTCCGTGCTCCCATCTCCTCAAAATCCTTGTTACATTCACCACGTAAAGAATCTGCCCGGTCTCCAAGTCAATGATTTCGCTAATGCCCGAGAACATGTAGGAAAAGCCATAAGCGGCTTTCACAAAAAGGGAAAGCCGGTCTCCGCCCAAAGCCTGTTCAAAGCGAAAAGACAGGGGCACTTCCACATAGTCCAACTTAAAGCGGGTATCTCCCTTGAAAGAGGGCTCCGGCGGCAACCCAAATTCCGGAACACAAGCTGCTCCTCTGCCTGTATAAGCCGGTTCAAGACCAATCTGCCAATGCTTGCCGAGGCGGTAATAAACCGGCAAAGCGATGTTCATGCGGTGGACATGGATTTTGGCACCTTCGGGCAAAAGGACTCTGTTCTCTCCATAGTTCTGCCAGGCACGGGTGTAGCCGCTCTTTAAACCAATAGAAAATTGAGCCTGCAGAGATAAGCTCATCAAAAGAAAAAAGCAAACTGAGAATTTGTACAAAAGCTTCATAAGGCAAATGATTGGTTTGGAAAGTCATCAAAAAAACGGGAAAATGTAAAGGAGATTGTATGGGGCCTGTTTCTGTTAAATTTGTCCACAGATTACGCAGATTGACACAGATTTTTGTCCACGAATTACACAAATTGGCACGAATACGCCCGGCATCTGTCTCACCACGGAGATTACGGAGAAAAGCACGGAGAACTCCCCGTGTACCCCGTGACCTCTGTGGTGAGTTCCTTCAATTTCACGTTCATCACGATTCCCCCGATTTAGCTGGTTATATGTTTCTCGCTAAGACGCTAAGGAGCCCGTATTCAAGCATGATTGGGGTTACGATGGTACGCTTGTCACGTTCGTTACGTTCATCACGTTCGTTACGTTTTTATTTCTCGCGAAGACGCTAAAGGTATCCAATTCACATCCGAAACGTGCAACTTAACGACTATAGCCATTTTTCGCTGTAAATTTGGTTATATAAGACGCTAAGGAGCCCGTTTCCAGGCATAGTTGGGTTTCGATTGCCACGCTCATCGTCAGAATCACAGATTACACAGATTACACAGATTTTTCAGCTCCCGACAACAGACAACCGACAACAGACAACGGACAACAGATACCCAAGCCGGCTCGGGGCTCTTCCTTACGTCAGCTCCCCGATCCTAACCGACAACACCCCGATTTCACCGATTTCACCGATTTCACCGATTTCACCGCTTCAACCGACATGCTCCAAAATCCGCTCCCCGATCTTCCGCTTTCGCTCCAGCTCGGGGATCGGCGCTAACAGACAACCGACAACCGACAACCGCCATCACCTCCCCTGAATCTCCGGCAGCAGCTTCATCCCCTCGCGATAATCCACGAGGCGGTTGATGAGGTAAAAGAGGTACATGGTGGTGAGCCAGTTGGTGAATTCCTGTTTGGAGCCGAGGTGTTTTCGCAGGTGGATCATAATCCAGGAGAAGTGCTCCCAGGTATCGAAGCAGGAATCGCAGTCGCGGTGTATGCCGGTGCAGCAGCGGCGCACGGTTTGGAAGTCGGCGAAATAGGCCCGGAAGTGAGGGTTGTAGGGAAAGCCGTTTTTCAGGCGTTCGGCATTGGGCTCGTAGTTGACGGAGAGGTTGGTGCAGACTTCGTAGCCCCATTGCATGTCGTACAGCCGGCCCGTGCTGATGACGCGGTTGAAGTACTTGTTGATGAGGATGCGGTCGGGATAGCGCTCGATCATGCGGTCTATTTCGCGGCGCACTTTGTCGAAGCCCTTGCGGTAGTCATAGACCCCGCCCAGGCCGGCGAGGTCGGAGTAGTAGTTGAAGAGTACGTTGTTGCCGTTTTGGATGCACTCCTCCACCACCCGTTCAATTTGATGGGCTGTGCCGGGGGCTACGGTGTAGTAGAAAAAGGCGCGTTCGTCGTCGCGGTAGTTTTTGAGGGCCCGCGAGAAGAGGTCTTTTTTTTCATCGGGCGCACGCAGGGCGGCGTCGGTCTCTCTGTCGCCCCAGATGGCTACGCCTATGGGGAGGTTTTCAAAGCCTTCATAGGGAATGCGGCGCAGGCCGTTGGTGGCGACGCTACACTTGAAGCGGTCGTAAATTTTCTTAATGCGGTGCATGACGAGCGTGGGCTCACCGCCGACGATGGTCATGAAGTTGGTGCCGCGTTGGGCCTCGCTGTCGAGGAAGGCGTCAAAAGTCTCTTCTTCTTCGGCCCGGTAGCTGTCCATTTCTTCTTCGAAGTAGTAGCAGCCTTTGCAGCGCAGGTTGCACTTATGGGTGAGGTCCACAGAGATGGAGCGCACGGGGCCGGCCTGCCGTATCTGTCGGTACAGGGTATTGAGAAGAGGGTCAGACAGGTACTCCTTGAGGCTCATGGTTGCGGGCTACTGCTCGTCGTAAAAGATAGAAGGCACGTAAGGCGGAATCAGTTCCTTTTCCCTTGCTTTTTTGAAGAGCGTGCGGATGGCTTCCCGCCCTGTGGTGTCCAGTTCTCTGGTGCTTTCATTGACGTAAAGCTCAATGTGTTTTTTGATCACCTCGGGATCGGGCGTGTCGGCATAGCGTTTGACGAAAGTCTCCGAATCTTCCGGATTTTGGAAGGCATACTCAATGCTGTTTTTCAAAGCTCTCAGCACCTTTTCCTGTATGGACTTCGGCAGAAACCGACGAATGCCTATGCCTCCGAGCGGAATGGGCATATTCATTTCCTTCTCCCAGAAATCGCCCAGATCGGCCAGTTTGACCAAGCCTTTATCGGCATAGGTGAAGCGATTTTCGTGTATCAGCAGGCCCACATCGGCTTTGCCATTCAGCACGGCATCTTCGATGGAGGAAAAGAGCATGGGCGTCTTGTCTTTGGCTTTGGGATAAGCCAGACTCAGCATGAAATTGGCTGTGGTGTGTTTGCCGGGGATGGCGATACGCGCTTTGTTGATTTGCTCCTCACTCATGGGCTCGCGGGCAACGAGCAGGGGGCCTACGCCATGCCCGAGGGCATTGCCATAAGGTAGCACGGCATACTGGTCAATGACAAAACCGAAGGCAAAAAAACTCATCTTCGTAATGTCATAGCTCATGGCAATAGCGCGCTCATTGAGCTCTTCTATATCGGTAATAATGGGCACGTACTCGATGCCTTCGGTATCAATTTTCTGATTGACCATGGCGTCGAAAATAAAGGTGTCGTTGGGGCAGGTCGAGAATCCAATGCTGAGCTTCATCTGTAAAAGGGCGTTTTTCCGGTAAAGGAGAGCTTTTGAGAAGTTCTCTTTTTGTGTTTTT
Organism: Saprospiraceae bacterium; assembly: GCA_027030635.1. Lineage (GTDB taxonomy): Bacteria > Bacteroidota > Bacteroidia > Chitinophagales > Saprospiraceae > WGBN01. The sequence continues at coordinate 3,986 of JALVES010000487.1, forward strand.
CTAAGCCGCAAAGGTACGTAACTTTGCGCTCATGAAAGTCATCTTCGAAGACAACCACTTGTTGGGCGTCTATAAACCCGCCGGCCTGCCGGTACAAGGCGACAGCTCGGGCGATCGCAGTTTGTTGGATTTGGCGAAAGCCTATGTCAAAGAGCGCTACAACAAGCCCGGCGCTGTCTTCATGGGGCTCGTTCATCGGCTGGACCGCCCCGTCAGCGGTGTCGTTTTGCTGGCGCGCACCAGTAAAGCCTTAGAGCGCATGAACGCCCAATTCCGCAACAGAGAGGTCAAAAAGACCTACTGGGCCATCACCAAAGAGCGCCCCTACCCCATCGAAGGGCATTTGGTACACTACATCCGCAAGGACAAGAGCAAAAACCGCTCCCATGCCTACGAACGCCTCAGCCGGCGCCAGTCGGACGCCAAAAAGGCCGAGTTGGACTACCGCCTCATCTCGGAAATTGACGGCTACTGCCTTGTGGAAGTAAAGCCCCTCACAGGGCGCCCGCACCAGATCAGAGTACAACTGGCGGCGCTCGGCTGCCCCATCGTGGGCGATCTCAAGTATGGCTACCGCACGGCCCGCCCCTCGGGCAACATCCTGCTGCACAGCCACTCGCTGGAGTTCGTACATCCCGTAAAAAAGACTCCTGTTTTGATACAAGCCCTGCCGGAAGATGACGACCTTTGGAGCCTGTTTACATCCTGAGCAGGAAGTGTGTACAGGATGACAGACAAACTTAAAGAGCAAAACAGAAAATCCTTTTGGCTTTCGCCAAATGCATTCCGTAACAGCAAAACAAAGCCATGAAAAACATCACCGTAATTGGAGCAGGAACCATGGGCAACGGCATCGCCCACGTCTTCGCCATGACGGGCTATGAGGTAACCCTCGTGGACATTTCCCCCGATGCGCTCGAACGCGCCTTAAAAACCATCGAAAAGAACCTCGGCCGCATGCTCAAAAAGGAAAAAATCAGCGAGCAGGACATGGCCGCCACCCTGCAGCGCATCCAAACCACGACCTCCATGCAGGAGGCTGCCGCCAAAGCCGACTTCATCGTGGAGGCCGCCACCGAGCGCATGGACCTCAAGCTCAAAATTTTCGAAGAGCTGGATCGCCACGCGCCGGAGGGCGTCATTCTCGCCAGCAACACCTCTTCCATTTCCATCACCAAAATCGGCGCTGCCACCCAACGCCCCGAGCTGGTCATCGGCATGCACTTCATGAACCCCGTGCCGGTGATGAAGCTGGTGGAAGTCATCCGCGGCTATGCCACTACGGATGAGGTTACGCAAAAAGTCATGGAACTGTCGCGCGAGCTGGGCAAAACACCCGTGGAAGTCAACGACTACCCGGGCTTCGTCGCCAACCGCATCCTCATGCCGATGATCAACGAGGCCATCTACACCCTGTTCGAAGGCGTAGCCGGAGCCGAAGAAATTGACACGGTCATGAAGCTGGGCATGGCTCACCCCATGGGCCCCCTCCAACTCGCCGACTTCATCGGGCTGGATGTCTGCCTATCCATCCTGCGCGTCATGCACGAAGGCTTCGGCAACCCCAAATACGCCCCCTGCCCGCTGCTGGTCAACATGGTCGCCGCCGGCAAGCTGGGGAGGAAGACGGGGGAGGGATTTTATCGGTATGAGGGGTGAGGGTTTAGCGTTTAGCGTTTAGCGTTTAGTGTTTAGTGTTTAGCGTTTTTAAGTTTACTGTTTACTGTTGATAGTTTACAGTTGGGGTTGAGTGAGATTCAGTGGTTGTTGGTGTTTTGTTTACACCTGGATTAACAATAGTTAATCTAACAGCTCGAAGTAACAGCAGTTGGTTCTATCAGGGTTGGCGAGCCATCAGGTTCTGTAAAGTTTCTAAGTACTCAGAATCAGGTTCACTTCGCTCCAAAACTTTGACAAAGAGCTCCATGGCTGCAAGCGGTTCATTTTCAACAATTAATTTCTTGATCGCATTTTTATCCTTACTTTTCACAACATCTGTTTTTTATGGTTTTACAATCTTTTCCGTTTAACAGGAGTGTCCAGCGGGCTGAAGCCCGCCCAACTATAAGTACCTAACTAAACACTAAACCAACGCTAAACGCTAAACCGATTCCCCCGATTCCCCCAATTCAACCGATTCAACCGATTCAACCGACACCTCTCAAAACACAAACACCACCCCTCCCCCCTGCACCACACCGCCAAAGGCATCGCGTTCGATGATGGGGCGCAGTTGAAGGCTGAGGTCGTCGTTTACATCGAAGCCGGCGAGGTGGGCATCTACGAAGGCATCGGCCAGGGTGAGGGCATAGACGGCTGTGAAGCCGATGTAGCTGAGCTGGCGCCGCTTGTCGGCCCGGTCGCGGATTTCTTTGAGGTAGCTTTGGGAGATGTTTAAGTCGCTGTAATCGTGGGGCAGGCCGCGCACGGCACGGCGGTAATTGCGCTTGAAGTTGAGGTAGAACTTTGTATTGTACTGCACAGCCCAGCCCATGGCGCCGAGGCCGCCATAGACGAGGGGCAGTTTCCACCACTTTTTATTGTATATCTGACCGCCACCGGGAATGACCAGCCCCCAGACCAGGGCTTTCTTTGGGTTGGGATAGTCGGGAGCGCCATAGAAAAAGCCCTTTTTTTTCTTTGGCAAAAGCAGGCCGGCAGTGTCTGCAGGCGCTGTTTGGAGCAGGCCGGAGTCGGCTGCCATGATGAGTGTGGAGTCCGTATGTGTAGAATCGGTCTGGGCCCAAAGCGTGCGGGGACTTGCCGGCAGCAAGAACAAAAGCACGGGGAAAAGCAGCCGTTTAGTCATAGGCTCATTCTTCGATCAAGTCGAGCAGGCGGTTCAGGTCGTCGTCGCTGCCAAAGGGGATGACGATTTGGCCCTTGCCTGCGGCGCCCACTTTGAGTTGCACTTTGGTGCCGAGATGCATGCGCAGGCGTTCCTGCACTTCTGCATAAGCATCCGGCAGCGCCGATTTGGTCTTTTTGGGCGCTGCTTTGGGCTCGGTATAAGAGCGCACCAGATCTTCGGTGGCACGCACGGACAGGCCTTTGGTGAGGATTTCGTTGAAGAGGCTGAGCTGCAGAGCCAGGTCACTCACACCACGCAGGGCCTTGGCATGACCGAGGCTGATTTTGCGTTCCTTCAGGGCTTCCTGGATTTGCGGCGGCAGCTTGAGTACGCTGAGGAAGTTGGTGATGGTGCTGCGCTTTTTGCCCACGCGCTCGGCCATGGCATCGTGGGTGAGTTTGCACTCTTCGATCAGGCGCTGGTAGGTGATGGCCACTTCGAGAGGGTTGAGATCGGCGCGCTGGATGTTCTCTACCAGGGCCATTTCCAACATTTCCTGGTCGCCATCTACGATGCGTATATAGGCAGGGACTTCCTTCAGTCCGGCCATTTTGGCAGCCCGCAGGCGGCGTTCGCCGGAGATGAGCTGGTATTTGCCATCGCCCATGCGGCGCACGGTCAGGGGTTGGATCAGGCCGTAGGTACGTATGGATGTGGAGAGCTCTTCCAGGGCTTCTGCCTCGAAGTCCGTTCGTGGCTGGAAGGGGTTGGCTTCAATTTGGGCGACGGGGATGTTGGCCACTACATTGGCCATTTCTTTGACCACCTCGCGTTGCTCTTCGGCCGGCTTGGCATCCATATCCGAAAGCAGGGCGCGAATGCCGAGTCCGAGGTCTTTTTTCTTGATCTTTTTTGCCATGGTTGTATTTACGTTAGGCCGCCAACGGCAGCTATGGTGTCTCCGTTTTTGCGCAAAAACTCGTAAGCCAGATTGAGGAAGTTGATGCTGCCCTTGCTGCTGACATCGTACATGACGACCGGCAGATGCATGTTGGGCGCTTCTCCGATTTTCGAGTTGCGGTGAATGATGGTATCAAAAACCTTATCGCCGTAAAAGCCGCGCACTTCCTGCACCACCACATTGGCAAGGCGCAGGCGCTTGTCGTACATGGAAAGCAGAATGCCTTCGATCTGCAAATCCGGATTCAGCTTGGCCGTTACGCTTTTGATGGTGGATTGCAATTTGCCCAGCCCTTCGAGCGAGAAAATCTCACACTGCACGGGAATGAGCACGGAATCTGCAGCCACCAGAGCGTTGACCGTTACCAGGCCGAGCGAAGGCAGGCAGTCTATGAAAATGTAATCGTACTCGTCTTTGATCTCGCTCAACACCTTTCGCATGACGAACTCCCGCCCCTCCTGCGAAATGAGCTCCAGCTCTGCACCTACCAAATCCAGATGCGAGGGCAGCAGGTGCAAATTGGGCGTTTCCGTTTCCACAACGGCTTCCGAAGCGGGCAGCCCCCGGATGAGACAGTCGTAGAGGCTGTGCTCCAAATCAGCCGAAGACACCCCTACGCCGGAGGTGGAGTTGGCCTGAGGGTCGGCATCTACCAGCAGTACTTTCTTTTCCAGCACGGCCAGCCCTGCTGCGAGGTTGATGGCGGTAGTGGTCTTCCCCACTCCGCCTTTTTGATTTGCTATGGCGACAATTTTTCCCATGAAATGCCTGGCTTACGCGAAAGAGAGGAAGCGCCGGGCCTCCTCTCTTCTGCTTTTATTCAAAAGTAATCACTTCTCCTATCTCTGGCAAAATTACGCTTTTTCCCGCATCTGAAAAAGCCTTTTTCACTTCTTCGTGATCAACGCGGATGTAACCGAAGGTGTCGAAGTGGCAGGCAACCACTTTTTCGCACTGCACAAAGCCGGCAGCCAATACGGCTTCTTCCGTGCCCATGGTGAAGTTATCGCCCACCGGAAGGATGCAAAAATCCAACTTCGGGCAAGTCTGCGGAATGAGCTGCATGTCCATCGTCAGCGCCGTATCGCCGGCGTGATAGAAGCATCCCTCCTCATTCCAGACCACAAAGCCGCCGGGGTTTCCGCCATAAGTGCCATCCGGCAAAACGCCGGAGTGTATGGCCGAGACGTACTTCACCGTACCAAAGTCAAACTGCCACTTGCCGCCGTGATTCATGGGGTGCCCCTCAATGCCCTTAGCGCCATACCAAGAGACGATCTCGAAATTGGAGACGATCTTCGCCCCCGTCCGTCGCGCTATGCGCTCGGCATCCAAGACGTGGTCCTGATGCCCGTGCGTGAGCAGAATGTAATCAGCCGGAATGGCATCTGCGTCTATGTGGGATGCCAGTTCATTCCCCGTAATGAAGGGGTCAAAAAGGAGGTGGACGCCCTTAGTTTCTATGCCGAAACAGGCATGGCCGTAGTAGGTGAGTTTCATGGTGGTTTTGTTTTTGATGGTTATGGGAGCGAGGGGTATTTTGCAAAGATAGGGAAATGTGGAACGCTTCGCGTTCTAATGTGGACGCTTCGCGTCTAATGTGGAACGCAAGCGTTCTAATGTGATTTTACGCTCGCTTCGCATCGCGTGATGAACGTGATGAACGTAACAATTGTAGCCCGGTCATGCTTGAATACGGACTTCTTAGCGTCTTTCTGAACGAAATTGCAGGGGAAAACATCTGTAGGCTTTGGAATGCACTTCAGAGAGCCCCCCTACATCTCCTTTGCGTCTTAGCGAGAAATAAAAACGTGACAAGAGGGTGTTCAGAAAACCATGTCAAAAAAAATAATAACTTTGAGAGAGCAAACCCATCCAAAATGAAGCCAAAAGAAAGAATCATCAGACGCGCAGCGTCCACATTAGGCGCTCGCGCCCACATTAGACGCGTTAGCGTCCACATTAGACGCGCAGCGTCCACATTAACCACTTGCGCCCTCCTCCTGCTTGTCAGCCTCTTACACGCCCAGCGCGACACCCTGACCATAACCACCTTCAACTGCGAATTTCTGAATGAGCGCAAGGTGCATATCAAGTTTGATGAAAACAATCCGGGCAGGGAGTGGGAGGATGCAGATTTTCGCCACCAGCGCTTTGTGGAGGCCAGCGCTGCCGTGGCAGATTTTCTGGCCACCTTTGACAGCGACGTATTGGTTTTGACGGAAGTCGGAAACCAAAGCGAAATGAAATTGCTGCAACAACAGTTGAAAGACCGCGGGCAAAATTACCCCTACCTTCGCGTGTGCGAATCGGCTGACCGCGGCACGGGGCAATACGTAGCCATTCTCTCTCGGCTGGAAATTACCGAGGCCGTCTTGCGCATTCCGGGACGGGAGTTTTACATCGCCGAGGAAGACGACCCGGCCGAAGAGATCAAGGACACCGGCATCAGCAAAGGGATGCGGGTTGTCGTGAAGAGCAAAGGGCGGGAGTTTATCATCTACGGAGCACATCTCATCTCAGAGCGCCTTGGGCCTGAAGACGATTTCAAGCGTTTGGCGCAAGCCTCCATCCTGCGGCGCCACATGCTCGACGACCTGCAGCACGGAAAGTACATCATCATCGCCGGTGATTTCAACGACCATCGCGGCCAACCGCCGCTGCGACGCCTCAGAGGCTTAGACGACATCTTTGAAGACTTCATCCAGACGGGCTACACCCGCTACTTCGACAAGGACAAATACGACACCCGCTGGACGTACCAGTACATGGGCGAGCGGCAACAAATAGACCACATCCTCGTATCCCTCAGCCTCAAAGAGGCCTGCCTGCAGCGCAAGGGCATACGCACCTGGACCACAGCCCCCGAACCTGCCGCCCGACGCATCAACAACCGCACAGTCAGAGTCTCCGACCACAGAGCCCTAACCGTGCAACTGATCGTTCGATAAATTAAAAAAGGCTTGAGCACTATGCATGCTCAAGCCTTTTACACTTGCTGCGAAAATCGCTTACTTGCGCTTGGCCTGGATGATGTATTTAAGGCCATCAACAGTACCTTCCAGCTCCAGATTGTCCCCGTCCAGCATCAGCATGTAGGTTGTAGTCTCTCCGGAATCAGTAGTGAACGTAACTTCTTCTCCTGCGCTATCTAAAGAGTAAGTGCCGGTTTCAACTATTGATGAGCCTAAGAGAATCGCTGTAAACTTGTAGTCGCCTTTACCATCTTTCTTGTTGTACTCTCCAAAATACATTTCAAAAGACGTAAATACGGAGCCTATAAGCTCTACTCCATCCTCTGTTACAGAGGTCGCATCCCAAGTGCCGGCCAATTTTTTGCCAATCCTGGCTTCCTTGGAACATCCGGTCAAAACAAAAGAGAGCAGCAAGGCCGCAGCGAAAAAATGAGTCCATTTCATTGGTAAAGTTTTTGAGGTCAAAGAATCAGAAAGCTGTACTTTCTTGTACGCTCCGCAAAAGTACAAAGTAATGTCTTCTTATGCAATAGGCAAATGCACCTAAAGGTTTCAGTCTATCGTTCAGCCAGAATGTCCGTTTGGCTGGCTTCATGGATCAGCTCCAAGCGGCTGTCATCTACGAACAAGTCATAAACCACTACCCCTCCTCCACTACTGCTGTAGTCAATGCTCAGGGTTTTGCCCTTGTCTGTAACTTCGTAATCGGCAATGATGTAGCCCAAGGCTCCATTGCTGTCTTCAAAGGTTACGGAATACACTCCATGAGGCTCGGGAGGCAGCTCCGTAGTCAGAAAGGATATGGTTGCCGAAGTCCATGCGCCGGGCTGGAAAAGTTCTGTACCATTGAGCACATAAGAGACTACCGTCCAATCACCGCCCAGCACCAACGCCTCTCCTACTTTTTTCTCTTTAGAGCAGGAGAGGCTAAGCAGCAAGGACAGCAGGACTGCTGTGGCTATGTGTTTTCTTTTCATGACAAATGGTTCATAAGTTTTAAGGAACAACAACAAAATTCTTACTCAGGCGCTCCAGCCCGTTTTCGTTCAACAGCAGCAGGTGATAAATGCCTGCAGGCCAATCGGTCAACTGCACAGTCCAGCTTTCTACACCTGCCGGCAGTTCGCGCTCGTAAAGTCGTTGGCCGGATGAAGCGAGAACCCGGAGATGCATGGGGTTGCCTGTGGTGGCTTCAAATCGCAGGCTCAACACATCTCCTGCCGCTATGGGATTTGGCGAAAGCCCAAGAAAAACAGGCTCTTCATCTCCGACTGCCTCCGAGCGTTGAGAAACGGCATCGCCCTCGTCAGCAAATTCATCATCGCCACCCGGTAGCGGCCCGGGTACAGGCAGTTCACCGAGCAGGCACCATTCGGGATCATCTGTTACCATGAAGTAAACCGCAAAATCATCGGTACAGCCGTATTTTTCAACTTCGAGATGAGCATAGTGTAGCCCCGTCTGCATCGGAATCAAAAAGACCGACTCCTGAATGGTCATGCCCACATTGGCACCCGGGTTAAACGTCCACAGATAATGAGCATTGGGCCCGGCAAATTGCGCTGCGAACAACACAGGCTCATCCACACAAACCACCGACGGAATGGGGTCTTCCACATCTGCCACAAAGGGCGTAAAAGCCTCCTCCTGCACTTCAAAAGAGGCCTCCGTCTGGCAGCCCAGGGAATCCGTTATCTGCAGGCTGTAAATGCCCGACTGCAAGTCGCCCTGCACCGGTTCGCTATTGCCCGTATTCCAGGCATAAGTATAGGGTGGCGTACCTCCTTCCGGCATACCAATCAAGGATGCAAAATCCTCACAATCGGGCTGCAAAACAAGCTGCAAAGGATTGGGCACCTCCAAAGTAAAGCTAATGACCTGGGCAAAACCCAGGGAATCCGTTATCGTTACGAAATATTCGCCTTCCGGCAAATTATTGATCGAAGCAAGGGTATCGCCTGTGCTCCACAAATAGCTGAAAGGAGGATTCCCGCTAAGGGCCTCTACCCAGGCAAGACCATCGCTGCCACCGGCACAAGCAGGGGGCTCACTGCCATAACTCACACTCAAGCCCTCGTTCACTAAAACCGAAAGACAGGAAAGCTCCGTTTCCTCACAGGCATTGGAGACCTGTACGCACAACTCGGCCATGCCCTGCTGCTGCCAATTGACAGCAATCTCGGAAGAACCCTGCCCCTCGAGAACGAGCCCGGCTTCGGGAGGAGAAATCGTCCAGGTATAAGCGCCCGCAGTGGGCAACTCTTCAGTGGTATAGGAAACGATGGCCCCCTCTGCTGTCAGGGTCTCGCCCTCCACAGGGCCGGGAGTTCCCAGGCTATAAGTTGAATCTGCCGCCACTACATACAACACATAATCGCAGGCATCCCCGGCCCAGCCGTCAATCATCAGGTAATAAAACTCGCCCGTCTCCAGATCTGAAGCAGTAACAAGACCGTAGTCCTCCATACCCGGGCTCCAGCAATTGGAGGCAGCTATAAAGTTATTATCATCCAAAACCTTAAAAACCTGCGCCTGCATACCGGAGCCGTTAGCAGTACCCACACAATTATTGGTTTGCAAGGCAAAGATTACCTCCGGCCCCGGCGCCATGAAGGCAAACCATTGGTAGTTTTCGCAAGAGCCGCAAAAGGGCCCGGGGCATATTCCAACGCCGGAATTGTAGGTAGAACCGCAATAGCCATCCAACTCCCAAACATCGCAAAACACGGGTGCATTTGCCACCGCCTGAGGGCCCGTGCCCGGGGGCTCAGGCTCAAAGCACTGTGCAAGCAATGAAGGGTCAAAAAAAAACAAAAGGATAAACGTGAAAAAAACGGGAAGTACATTTTTTTTCATGATAAAAGAATTTAGGACTACTTATCTTATAGAACGCTGCGAAGCCCCTTTTCGGCTACTGCCGGCTGGCCCGGTATATCACATGCCCCGCAGGAATGTCAATTTCCATCTTTAATTCCGTATTTTCAACTTGCAATTCATACTCTTCTTCGCTTCCATTGGAGTAGATCAGGCGCAGCAGGGTGCCATCCTGCTCTACAGTGTATTTGCTCGAAAAACTGGTATTTTCAGAAGGCGTGGAAAAAAAAGCGTGAAAATTCCCTTTGTTTTCTTTGACGTCATAAAAATCAAACATCAAAGTTACTTTTGTAAAGCCAAGCCCTATGGTTTCCTGATCTGCAATCGTCAGAGAATACACATTCCATTCGCTGCCCTGCAACAAAAAGCCGGCTTTGCGATCTTTGGAACAGGCGGAAAAGAGCAATGCAAAAACAAAAATCCAAAGGTATCTGTGACGGGGTACGACAATCATTTTGTACTTTTTTACTTATCTGCCGCTAATGTACGCAAAAATTCCATAACATCAACCCCATCGGGATAATTTTTTAATCCGGGCGTTTGAGATTTGCCGAAAGGCAAAACCGAAAAACCTGCTACCGGCACTTCCGACATGACGCATTGGATGTTTTCTCTTTGGGCCGACAGAGCTTTCGCCAAATGCTCTTCTGACTCGTAAAACTCGTAGTGCAGCGTGGCGATGCGGGAAGTCAGGCGCTCGTCTTCGCGCAAAATGACGCTGCCCGTAGCGTAAAAAGGCTCTTTGTTGAGCATCAGCAGGGCGTAGTTGTAATCGAAATTGTTTTTGTACGGATGATGTAAAATGACTTCTTTGTACTCGTGCAGAGCCTCTAACAGAGGTTCAAAGTCGTAATCCTGCCCCCGGCTGCTTTGACGCGGCAAATACAGCTTGGAGACATTGCGGCAGCCGAGGCCGAAGTAAGAAAACACGTCTTTCCCCAGCTCCAGCAACTGCTCGCGGCTTTCCCCACCCGTCAAAACGGCTACGCTGTTGCGGTTGCGGCGGATGATGTGGGGATATTTGCCAAAGTATTGCTCAAAATAGCGGGCGGAGTTGTTGCTGCCGGTGGCGATCACGGCATCGAAGCCCTGCAGGCGCTCGACGACCTGGGTTTGGCCGGCGAAACGCTCATCCCACTCTTCGAGGCGCTTGAGCAGATGAGGAAAGAGCCAGGGATCGCGCTCGGAGAGTTTAACCATAGCCCGATGCCCTGAGATAAAAACTGCCAGCCAGTCGTGAAAACCCACCAGGGGAATGTTGCCGGCAAAAATCAGTCCTATGATTTGCGGCTTTTTTTTGCGTTCATCGGTCTCTTCAGCCGCCAAATCATAGGAGGCAGCCCAGTCCCCCAAGGCCTCTGATTGAAGCATGTGTTCAGCCAAAGCCTTCATGGCTGCCCGCTGGTTTTCTTCGGTAAACCAGGGATTGTGGTGTGCGGTGCGTTGGACATGCGCCAGCAGGCGCTCATCGGGCTCGCTCAGCAAGCTGCCCAGGCGGCTCATCAAGGCTATGCGGTCTTGCAAATTCATTCCAGGGTGTTTTTATGCCGGCGGGCATCCACGTAATTGCGCCACTTGTCGAGGCAGGCAGCGAAATCTTCGGGCAGCTCCGACTCAAAGACGATCTTTTTTTCCGTTCGCGGGTGTACAAAACCCAGCACTTTGGCGTGCAGGGCATGGCGGGGCATGATCTTGAAACAATTGTCCACAAACTGCTTGTACTTGCTGTAAATGGTGCCCTTCAAAATGCGGTCGCCCCCATAGCGGTCGTCGTTGAACAGGGGGTGTCCCTTGTACTGCATGTGTACGCGGATCTGGTGGGTGCGCCCCGTCTCCAACTGGCACTCAACCAGACTGACGTAGTAAAGCCGCTCCAGCACCTTGAAGTGGGTAACGGCCCATTTGCCCTGTTCGCCCTCGGGAAAAACCGTGCGCTGAATGCGGTTGCGGGGATGGCGGCCAATATGCCCTCGAATGGTGCCGCTGTCTTCTTCAAATTCGCCCCAAATCAGCGCCTGATAGCGCCGCTCAATGGTGTGGCGAAAAAACTGCTTGGCCAGATGGTTGAGAGCATAATCCGTTTTGGCCACGACCATCAGGCCCGTGGTGTTTTTGTCTATGCGATGCACCAGCCCGATGCGGTCTTTGAAGTTTTGATCCAACAAAGGCAGTTCCAGGTCACGAAAGTGATAGGCCAGGGCATTGACCAGGGTGCCTTTCCAATTGCCGATGCCGGGATGCACGACCAGGCCTGCAGGCTTGTTGATAACCAGCAGGTCTTCGTCTTCATAGACCACATTCAGGGGGATGTCCTGGGGTACGACCTTGACGTTCTCCTCCGGCCGCTTGGGGATGACGACCTGTATCAGATCATTCGGACGCACCTTGTAGTTGGGCTTGACCTCTTTTTCATTGACCAGCACGGCACCCGCTTTGATGGCATTTTGAATGCGGTTGCGCGACAAATGCTGCATGCGGTCGAGCAGAAATTTGTCTATGCGCAGCGGTGCCTGCCCGGGGTCTATCCGAAACTCCCGGAAGTCGTAGTACTCCTCGGAGAAGGTGAATATGCCGGTTTCTTTGGGTGCCATT
>JALVES010000488.1 GCA_027030635.1 Saprospiraceae bacterium
CGCGGAAGAGCGTCGCGAGTGGCTGCAAAAAGCCCATTACAACCCCTTTTTGCTCACCTCCGATCAGGTCATCATAGACCTGCTCACAGACAGCGGCACCTCGGCCATGAGCACCGGGCAGTGGGCGGGCATCATGCGCGGAGATGAGAGCTATGCAGGCGCCCGCAGCTGGCAGCGCATGGAGGCCGAGATCAAAGACCTCACCGGCTTTCCCTACATCCTGCCCACCCACCAGGGGCGTGCCGCAGAGCACCTGCTTTACAGCAAACTCGGCGGCCCGGGCAAGGTTTTCATCGCCAACACCCACTTCGATACCACCCGCGCCAACATCGAATTCTCCGGCGCCAAAGCCATTGACTGCCCCGTAGAAGCTGCCCTGCATCCCGAAGAAGAACTGCCCTTCAAAGGCAATATGGACATCGCCTCCCTGCGCGAAACCATAGACCGCTATGGAGCCGAAAACATCGGCGCCATCATCCTCACCGTTACCAACAACAGCGGAGGCGGACAGCCGGTGAGCATGGAAAATGCCCGCCAAATAGCCGAAATAGCCGGAGAAAAAGGCATCCTCTTTGTGCTTGATGCCTGCCGCATAGCCGAAAATGCCTACTTCATCAAACAACGCGAAGCCGGCTTTGAAGACAAAACCTATCGCGAAATTGCACAGGAAATGTTTCGCCTCGCCGATGGCGCCATCATGAGCGCCAAAAAAGACGCCCTGGTCAACATGGGCGGCTTCCTCGCACTCAAAGACCTGGACCTGGCCCTGCAATGCCGCACCTCCCTCATCATCACCGAGGGCTACTCCACTTACGGCGGCCTCAGCGGACGCGACATGGAGGCCATCGCCATCGGCCTGCGCGAAGTCTTCGACCCGCATTACCTGGAGTATCGCATCCGCAGCACCACTTACGTGGGCGACAAGCTGCACGAAATGGGCGTCCCCATCATCCGTCCCGTGGGTGGCCATGCCGTTTACATAGATGCCAAAAGTTTTTATCCGCACATCCCGCCCGAGCAGTTTCCCGGCCAGGCCCTGGCCTGCAAGCTATACGAAGTCGCCGGCATACGCGCCTGCGAAATCGGCTCCGTTATGTTTGGGCATTACGAAGAAGATGGTACTTTTGTTCCGGCAGCCATGGAGCTGGTGCGCCTCGCCATCCCCCGCCGCGTTTATACCCAAAGCCACATGGATTACGTGACGGAGGCCTTTCGCGAATTGCTCGACGGCAGGGAAAAGGTGAAGGGTTTTCGCATCACTTATGAGCCGCCTTTCCTGCGGCACTTTACCGCACATTTTGAGCATGTATAACCTCCTCCAATGAAACAACCCATTCACATAAATTCGCTTTGCGTACACGAGGCCGAAGACCCGCGCACCACCCAACCCCACATTTTGCCCATCTACCCCACGGCCTCCTATGTGTTTGAAAACATCGAGCAGGGCATAGACATTTTCTCGGGAAAACGGGAAGGGCACGTCTATTCCCGTTATGGGAATCCCACGGTAGAAGCCGTAGCCAACAAGTTGGCACAGATGGAGGTCCACGGCAGCGAGTTGGAAGCCTCGGCCATCATGCTCAGCTCGGGCATGGCCGCTTTCACCACGCTTTTCATGGCGCTGTTGAAAAGCGGCGACAAGATTCTTTCCCAGGCCAACATTTACGGCGGCACGACAGAGCTTTTGGGGGCTTTCGCCAAATTAGAGATCGAGACGATTTGGACGGACCTCACCGATCCCGAAGCGGTGGAGCAGGCGCTAAAGGAGCATCCCTCCATCCGTCTGCTGCTGGTAGAAAGCCCTGCCAATCCGGCCATGCAATGCGCCGACATTGCCCTGCTGTCGGAGCTGGCTCACCGCTACGAGGCCTTTTGCGCCGTGGATAACACCTTCGCCACCGCCCTGCTGCAGCAACCGCTGAGTCTGGGGGCCGACTTCGCCCTCTACTCCACCACCAAATACCTCAACGGACACGGCAACTCCATTGCCGGAGCCATCATTGGCCGCGATACGGAACTGATGCAAAAGAAGGTCTGGAAAGCCATGTGCCTCAACGGCAGCAACGCCAGCCCCTGGGAAGCCTGGCTCACCGGCAACGGCCTCAAAACCCTCCCCCTGCGCATCCGCCAACACAGCGACAACGCCATGACCATAGCCCGCTTCCTTGAGCAACACCCCGCCGTGGAGCGCGTCAACTACCCGGGCCTCCCCTCCCACCCTCAGCACGAAATTGCCAAAAAGCAAATGAAGGCCTACGGCGGCATGCTCAGCTTCGAGCTCAAAGGCGGCCTCCAGGCCGGCATCCGCTGGATGAACGCCCTGCAATTCATCAAGCTCGTCCCCACGCTGGGCGAAGTGGATACCATGGCCCTGCACCCCGCCTCCATGTCCCACCGCAACATCCCCAAACCCCTGCGCGAACAAAACGGCATCACGGATGGCCTCATCCGCCTCTCCACAGGCATCGAAAATGTGGATGACATTTTGAGGGATGTAGAGAGGGGATTAAATCACTCTACCCTCTCGCCAACAAACTGATGACTCTCCCAGGAACCATCATCCTGCCGAACTTCGTAATCCATAATGAGGGTCTTGTAATCTTCCTGTAATTTGGCATAGCCGCGAGGGGAACCATCTGGATAAATCCACATCTCTTTAGGAGCTATAAAAGCCGGAGTGATACCCCACTGTACCCCGGGAAAAGAATAGATACCACCAGCGGAAATATCTATTTCCATATCATGTACCTCAGTACTATCTTCATCCACATAGCCCCGAAAAGTCCCATTCATGGGATAGGAGTTTTCTTCACCCGGAATTGGAGAACAATCTTTGATATAAAAAGTCCTGGAGAATGTATCCCGCTGTTCTGACTCGGCGAGACAATCTCCAAGGGTATCATTGGCAACTTTTAACTGAGCCGCTACATAACCAACCTGACCTTCCTCAGGGGTAAAGACGAGATAAAAAACTGAATCAGTGAATGTTCTCGGATCTCCACCGATCGTCCAGGCATAGCTGTCCATCTTGGAAGAGTTGGCCTTGAAATAGAGCCTCGTGCCATGACTTAAAGCAAAAAATGTATCTTCTACAGGATACCAGACAGTTGTATCTCCATAAAACGAACTATTCTTAAATAACCTCACTTCCAACCTAAAAGAAGCATCGGCCTCGGCTTCCAACAAGCACGGGTCGTAATTGGGGCAGTCGGAGTTATAGGGATCATTGCAGATGTCTTCATCAGGTTTACAGGAAGGCAGCAATAAAGCGTAGAAAAGGAGGGATGGGATGAAAAGTTTTAACAGTTTCATGGCTTGT
>JALVES010000489.1 GCA_027030635.1 Saprospiraceae bacterium
CCGATAAAACTGCTTGTGCAGTCTTGGAATTTCGCATCATCCTGATGTGATAGCTATGACTCGAGTTACTCGCCTTGCGTTTGTGAGGTTGAGATTCGGATTATTGAATTTGCCATTAGCTCCTTAAGAGTAGATGGTTTTTTCTCATTTAAACCTTTTTTATGATGGCAAAAAAATGTCATTGGTTCCTATCGGGACCTTATATCCGCTTTGTAGAAAGCGAAAAGCATAAAGAACATAGAGAATACTTGAAGATAGTTACTACTATATTGTATCTTTCCAAGTACTCGAACAATGAGTGAGTTTTACTACTCTTGTTCAGAAAGTGAAGTAAATACAGTACATTATATACTCATACAAAGGAACTATAAGTTTATACCTGAAAGCATACTTGGAGATTATAGGAGGTGCCAAGAAGTTTCTAAGAGGAGAGTCCTTACGGAAGAAAGGAGAAGGAAAGCCCTTCAAACTGTTGTGGGTGCGATTGCAATTGTCCTTGTTGTACCTGTTCTAAGCAGTCCTTTCTTAGTAGGGGGTGGAATGGATTTTAGCAATTCTTTTCCCATGTGTTAGAGCTTTTTGAACCTTATAGGAGAATATAAACTCCACCATCCTCCCCTCGCGAAGAGGGGAGGATTTTTTATTTTAGGGGGTTTGAGGCGTGATTAAGGATGGTTTGTTCGTATGAGTTTACGTGTTGTGTCTTTGTGAATCCTTTGCATTTTCCTGCCGCCCGCGCCCCCGACCCCTGAAGGGGCGCCCACCCGCGAAAATGCAAAGGCGCTGCCCTGAGCGGAGCCGAAGGGCGTTGCCCTGAGCGGAGCGTTAGCGAAGCCGAAGGGCGTTGTCCTGAGCGGAGCCGAAGGGCGTTGTCCTGAGCGGAGCCGAAGGGCGTTGCCCTGAGCGGAACTGCCCCTGCATCCCCCCACGCGATGCGAAGCGAGCGTAAAATCACATTAGAGGCCGCAAGGCCTCCACATTAGAACCGAAGGCTCCACATTAGAACGCGAAGCGTTCCACATTTTAAAAAAAAACCTTACCTTTGATAGTCTAAACCAGAAAACAGTAGTCTAAACCCGGAAACGCGGGTTCTGTTCAACCAAAAAATCAACTTATGTCTCGTCTTGATTATTTTACCATCTTTATTGTCGTCGTTTGTATTTTGGCCATTGGGCTGTTGCTTTGGCAAACCACTGACATTTTTGGCAAGAAAGGAGAGCCTTCTATCGAAGCCATAGACGATAACGGCTCGATGGATGAGGAGGACACTTTTGGTGCCGATGATCTCTTTGCCGAGGATGATTCCTTAGATGCCGAGGCTGCAGATTCCATTTACTGGAATGATGAAGAGGAGGGCAGCGATGCCGGAAGTGGCTCTACGGTTGCTGCATCGGATGAAGAAGGCATTGATTACGGGGAGAAGGACAGCGACGCTGCCGGTAAGGAAGAGGATGACTATCCCAATGGAGAAGAGCTCGCTGCTACCGGCGATTATCTCGTGCTGGGTGGTACCTTTAAGTACATGGCCAATGCCAAACGGCGTCTTCGTGCCTTGCAAAGAGCCGGTTATTCCCAGGCTCAGGTCGTGCTATTTGACCGCGGGAAGTATGCCGTGGTGCTGGTAGATCGCTTTGGAGATTACAGCTCGGCAAGCGAATTGGTAAGCGAGCTGAAGAACAAGGGCTACGAGGCTGCGGTTTATCAGAAGTAGCCTGTGCGTGTGTAAAGATTTTTAGTTTGTCATTCCACCAACAACTTTAAGCTTTGGCGCTTGCCGGGGCTTTCTAAGACGAGGAAGTACAGGCCTTTGCGCGTGTGAGCGGGCAGGGGCAGGATGTACTCCGTTTGGCCCTCAGACAGCTTGCCGGAAGCCAGGGTGCGGCCGGCGATGTCCGTCAGGCGGTAGTGCGTGGCAGCCGCTTGGGCGTTTTGCGAAAGCAATCTGACAGAAGGCGCTCCCTGCCAAACGGGATTGGGGTATAAGGTAAAGGCGGGCCCTGTGACCGAAGCTTCTGAAGTTGCCGTGTTGTTGAGGGGCTCTTCGCTGTCCATGAGGGCTCGTACCATGAGGGCTCCGTGCAGGAAGTCGGGAAAAGCATCCCACTGTGAAGAGAGTTTTACAAAAAACTCGGATGTGCGGTCGCGGCTGAAATCCATGCCGATGGGGGTGCCCTCGTTGGTGATGGTTACCTGCTGGAAGGCCACGTAAAAATCGGTATCGGCAGGGATGTAGAGGGGCGTCAACTCGCCGGTGATGTAGTCCTGGAGCAGATAGGTGCTGAAACCCTGGAGGGTGTCGTAGTAGGTGTCGGCGTATTTCGGGCGCAGGAAGTTGGCCGTGTAATCGGGCTCGTCATCCAGTTCGCCTACCCAGACTTTGAGGTTGAAGAGCTGGCTTTCTGCGTTGCCGTTGACGTGGGGGAAGTGAAACTGCACGGCGCGCAGGCTGTCTTCTAAGTGCGTGTGGAAGCGCACGGCCAGCATGGGGTTGTCTTCCTGGGGATTGCTGAAGGCGACGTAGCCCTCGGCTGTGCCGTCGTCGTAGGCGTAGTAGTCTTTGAGGGTGGTTAGGCTGCGCACGGTGTCGTTGCGATAGAAGGGCGCAGCTTGGGAGGTCAGTGTGAATTCATAGGAGACTTCCACCTCAATTTCTTCCTGATCGTCAAAGCCGTCGGCGAGGATGGCCTGGTAGTCGCTCCAGGCGCCGGCGGAGAGTTCTTTTTCACGGAGCACATGCTCGGCGGGAGGGATGTTGGCGTCTAAGCCGTCCACCACATTTTCCATACCGGGGAAGACGATACCGGTCTGCAATTCCTGCAGGCTGATGGCCGATTCGGCTATGGTGGCGGTGTTGTCGAAGTGGTTGTAAAAATGCGAGGGCATGGGTGCGATGTTCAACTCTTCCTGCACAAAATCTCTGAATTGGCGCAGCGGCATGGCGGAATAGCGCTTTAGCAGGAGAGGGGGCTCTTCGGTAAAGGCGAGGTCTGGAAAAGTGCTGTCGGCTGCGCTTTGGTCGTCGAGCCAGACGTAGTCCACATGCCAGAGGTCATAGATGCCGGGTGGGGAGCTGAAGCTGACAAAGCGAAACTGAAATCCGCGGTAGAGGTATTGCCCGCCCGTTACGGGTATGGCGTGAAAGCTGAAGGGCGGCACGGAGTCCACAGGCACATCAATGCCGGGATAGGCGGCCACGGTGTTCCAGTCTCCGTCAGCAGCTCGAAATTGTACGAGCAGGGAGTCGCCCGGATTGGGCAGCAGGCCGTAGCCTTTGGGGGCGAGGTAAAATTTGAGGTAAACGTCTCCCTGTGGAGCACTGAGGTCTATGTAATTGGAGGTGAGCAGGTCGGCTTTGCCCGAAGCGGGGTAGGGGCGCCCGCCGGCATCTAAGCCGTCGAGGGTAGCCATGCCGACGGAGGGCGGGTCTTTGGCGAGATCGTCGTTAATATAGGCGGCTTTGTCTAACCAATAATTTTTGTCGGGATAGGGCCCTGCATAGCTAAAGTCGTCAAAGAAAGGCAGTCCGAGCGTATCGCCCTGGATGACAAAGGGTATTTCAAAGGTGTCGCAGACGGCGTACTCATCGCAGACTACGAGGCAGACGGTATCCGTACCGGCGAATCGGGCTGCCTGGTAGCCGATGCAGTCCAGGCCGGTTTGCCAGTATTGTTGTTGGCCTTCGCCGGCGTAATTGTCGGGGCAGTCTGTGAAGAAGCTGCAAACGGCTTGCCCCGGCAGAAAGAGGATGTCGAGGCAGTACTCCGGCAGCAGTTCTTCGGGTTGCAGGAATACAGGCGACACGGGGAAGCGCTCTCCATCCCGGCTGACGACGAGGGGAAAGACCAGGGTGTCGCAACTGCCGGAAGCATCGCAAAGTTCTACGCAGACGGTGTCGCGGCCGCCATCTACAAAAGGCGAGGGCCAATAGACGAGCGTATCGCCGACGAGTTCGGCTGAGCCTGTGGAGCCTCCGCTGCAATCGGGGAGTATTTGCCAGGCGGGGCTGTCTAAGTCGGCGGTGTCTATGACGGAGAGGATGGCGGGGCCGCCGAGATTGGTCGTTGAAGAGAGGTAATAGGTGCCCGGCTCAAAGAGGGGGCAGGGGTCCTGCGATTTTTGGAGAAACTCTCCGGGCGTTTGGGGCGATTCTTTCTGACTGCTGCCTGCGTTCAATTCGGCGGCTTTCGCCAAATTTCTTTGCTCGCGGGCTGCTTCCTGAGCGAGGCGGGCATTGTAGGGGATGTGTACGCGTTTGAGTTCGCTTTGTGCCTGAATGTTGATGCTTAATGTACTGATGAAGCAGAGTAGCAGTAAGATGTTTCGCATGGGTTGTCGTTTAAAAACACAAAGGTATAACGCTTTTTGGGGAGAGGGATGACGGAGGGAGCTAAATGTTAAAATCAGGTTATGTCCTTTTTGGTTATAAAGCTTTCGACCAGGGCTTTAAGGAGAAAGAGCAGGCTGACGAAGGCTGCGAGGCGGCCGATGATGTCGCCGTGCAGGGCGTAGAAGGTGAGTTGGTCGTTGGGGTTGAGTTGGGCTTTGATGACGGCGGTTTGGCCGTAGGGCGTTGCCTGGGAGATGTCGCCCCGTTGGTTGATGAAGGCCGAGATGCCGGTATTGGCCGAGCGGGCGATGTCGCGGCGCAGCTCGATGGCACGCAGGCGGCCAAACCAGAGGTGTTGGCGGTGGCCCGGGGTATTGTCCCACCAGCCGTCGTTGGTCATGATGAAGAGGAGGTTGGCGCCTTCGCGGGCGTAGCCGGTGGAGAATTCGCCGTAGATGGATTCGTAGCAGATTTGGGTGCCGATGGCTGTGTTGTCTCCCTTTGATTTAAAAGGCGTGCGTTTTTCCTGGGCAGCATAGCCGCCTATACTGCCTCCGAGTTTGTCCACCAATGGTTTGAAGAAGAAGAGCAGTTTTCGGTAAGGCAGAAATTCTGCACCGGGCACCAGTCTGGATTTTTTGTAGATGAGCAGTTCTTTTTGTCCGGCCTGCATTTGGACGGCGGCGTTGTAGGCTTCCCAGTAGATGGTTTCTCCGCGGCTGTTTTTCATGCTGCGCACGTAGGGCGTGCGTTCTTCTCCGGGTTGAAAAAGGTGGTAAACGGCCAGGCCCGTCAGCAGTTTGAGCTGGGGGTGCAATTCAAGCCATTGTTGCAATTGCCTGGTGATGCTTTCTTTGCCTATGCGGTCGTCGCGAATGTCTCCAAAGCTGGTTTCCGGAAAGACGAGGTAGTCGGTGCTATCGGTAAGAAGTTGCTTGGAGAGCCGGAGGAAGGTGTCGAGCTGTGTTTGCTGAGAGACGTAGAATTTTTCGTAATGCGGCTCAAAATTGGGTTGTACGACGACGACCTCAATTTGTCTCCCCAGGCTGTTGCGCTCTGTGTAGTGCCGGTATTTCTGTATGGAGATGAGCGCCGGCAGCAGCAGGATGAGCGCGAGTCGCAGCGAAGGCAACAGGGCGGGGCGCGAGGTATGGGGTAAGAGTGCCCAAACGGCCAGGTTTCCCAGCCAAATCCATAGGCTGCCTCCGAGTACGCCGGTGTATTCATACCATTGGACGAGGCTCGGGTACAGGGCAAAGGCGTGGCCAAGGGTGAGCCAGGGCCAGCTCAGGTCCCAGTGGAGGTGCAGGTATTCGAAAGCTATCCAGTAGGCCGGGAGGATGAAGAGGCCTATGCCCGGGCTTTTTTTCCTGGTCCATCGCCAGAGCATCCAGGGTACGCTCATGAAAAAGCTGTTGATGAGGATGGCTGTGGCTCCGGCGATCAGGGCGGAGTTGGCTACCCAATAGGTGGTGAGGATGTTCCAAAGGGTAAAGCTGAGATAGAGGTAGGGCAGAAAGCGTTCGGTTTTGCCGTTGGGGCGGGTGCCGAGCAGGCCTTCCAGATAGATGAGCGGAAGGAAGGCTACGAATGCCAGCGGGATCAGTGGCATGGGGGGAAAGGCAGCCCAGAGCAAGATGCCCGAAGCGGCGGCCAGTACGTACTTGAGCAGTTGCTTTGGCCGGTCGGCGTTTTGCGAAAGCACGAAAAAAAATACAGTGCCCCAGATGCCCAGAAAAAACCACAGTGGCAGTTGTCCCCACAGCATGTTTTGACCGTAAAGGGTCCACATTTTCCAACTGCTCCCCAGGCTGATGAGCAGAGAAATGAGGCTTAGTGCGCGTGTGATTTTTTGCAGATTCATAGGACTGAGCCTTTGCAGCCTGTTACCTGACGGGAAAGCCATTGGGCCAGCCCTCGGGCGGGCTGAGGAAGCCCGGGCGGCCTTCGGCATCGTCGGCCATGAGAATCATGCCTTGGGATTCTACGCCGCGCAGTTTGCGGGGGGCGAGGTTGGCGAGG
>JALVES010000490.1 GCA_027030635.1 Saprospiraceae bacterium
CACTAAACGCTAAACACTAAACACCAAACACCTACCTCGAATTCGAATACCTCAAAATCATATACAGCAACATCACCAGAGAGGAGAGCGCTGCTGCCACATAGGTCATGGCTGCCCACCAAAGGGCATCTTTGGCGCCATCGTGTTCGGGCCCTCTGGCGATGCCGCTTTCATCCAACCACACCAGCGCTCTGCGGCTGGCGTCAAATTCCACCGGCAGGGTGATGAAGGAGAAGAGGGTGGTTACCAAAAAAGTACCGATGGCAAAGAGCATCAGCGTCGGGAAGGTATTCAGCATCATAAAGGCCAGGATCAGCAGCCACTGCTGGGCTGTGGCAGCGATTTGCACCACCGGCACCAGGGCCGAGCGCAGTTGCAGCATGGCATAAGCCTCGGCATGTTGCACGGCATGGCCGCATTCGTGAGCCGCCACCGCAGCCGCCGCCACCGAACGCCCCTGATACACATCAGGGCTGAGGCTGACGATTTTCTTGATGGGATGGTAGTGGTCCGTCAACATCCCCTGCCCCTGCACGATTTTGACATCGGTGATGCCGTTGTCGCGCAGCATCTTGGCCGCCACTTCAGCACCGCTCAAGCCACTGCTCAAAGGCATGCGGCTGTATTTTTCAAACTTGCTCTTCAAACGAGCGCTCACCAACATCCCCACCAGAGAAAGAATGCCGGCAATGAGGTAGTATCCGTAGTATCCAACCATGAGTTGTTCTGTTGTCTTTGTTAAACATTAAAAGCCGGGCACAACGGCCCAACCTGCCTTATATAACCACACAAAGATAACAAAAGTTGGTGGTTTGCAGGAGGGGAAAACGGAGAATGGAAAATGAAAAATTGAGAATGGAGAAGGGAGAAGGGAAAATGGAGAATGGAAAAGGGAGAATGAACACTCCGTGTACACTCCGTGAGCACCGTGATCTCCGTGGTGAGTTTCCCCGGCTAAACCCGTCACGTTCGCCACGTTCGTTACGTTCATCACGTTCGTTACGTTCATCACGTTCATCACGTTCATCACGCTCGTCACGCTCATCGTCAGAATCACAGATTACACAGATTACACAGATTGAGCCGATTTCACCGATTCAACCGCTTTCACCGCTTTCACCAATTCAACCGCTTTCACCAATTCCACCGCTTTCACCGATTTACCCGATTTCACCAATTCAACCACTTTAACAGACAACAGACAACCGACACCAGTCAAACAGGCCGGCTCGGGGGTCTTCCTTGCGTCAGCTCCCCGATCCTCTCGTTGTGCAACCGACAACAGACAACCGACAACAGACAGCCGACAACTAAAACCCCACTTCCCCCAACGGCACCCGCTCCCCTCCCCGATACGCCACGACGAAGGCATCGGAAAAACCGCGCTTCCGCAAATCGGCGCAGGCGGCGCGGGCGGCGGCCAGACTTTCGAAGGAGACGGCCTGGTATTTGTAGAGGCCTTTTTCCTGTATAACCTGAATGAGGTAACCCGTGTTTTGCCATTTGGCGGCGCTGAGGTCTTCTTCTCGGGGGGAAGCCATGAGTTGCACGCGGAAATGCACGGCTTCCGAATCGCCGGCAGGAGTTTCATCGGCAGGCGGTGTAAGGGACGGCTTAGGCTCAGGTTCTTCGCCTTTGGCCGTGAGCTCTTCCTTTGAAAAAACATCGGATGTTATTTGCGTGGACACAGCTCCCGAAGAAGAAGCGGAAGAAGATGAAGCCTGATGATAAATCGTCTTCGAAGGTGCAGCCTCGGTTGATGCCCGGGCAGGCGACGTTTCAGATGATGCAGCATTCACAGAAGAAGTCAATGGTTGAACGGGTGTTGCAAAATTGCCTTCTATGTCTTTTTTGTATTTGGCGAAAGCCCTAAACACAGCCCCTGCAACTTGCTCCTGCCCCTCTTCAGTGCGCAGGTAATTTTCCTCGGGGCCATAACTCAAAAAGCCCGTCTCAATCAAAACACTGGGCATGGCCGTTTCCCGTAACACCAAAAAACCGGCCTGCTTAACACCCCTGCTACGACGACCTGCATGCTCGTGTAAAGACTGTTCCACATAGGAAGCAAACTGGATACTCTGCTCCAGAAAAACGTTTTGGTACATAGACAGAACGATGTAGCCTTCGGGCGAATTGGGGTCAAAATCATATACTTCTTCGTAATTATCCTCCAATAAAATGGCCGAATTTTCGCGCATGGCCACATCTAAATTTTCCTGCATCTTGTGTTGCCCCAGTACATAGGTTTCCGTACCCCGCGTGGCCGTCAATCCCGGCATGAAATTGCAGTGGATGGAGATGAAGAGGTCTGCCTTATTCACGTTTGCAATATCGGCCCGTTTTTTGAGGGGGATAAAGGTATCGTCCGTGCGCGTCATAATGATCTTCATGTCGGGCCAGGCGGCCTGCAGAGAGTCGCGCAACTTCAGGGCAATGGCCAGCGCCAGGTTCTTTTCCTGCGAAAAAGAGCCCAAACAACCGGAATCATGCCCTCCGTGTCCGGGGTCAATCACCACCGTATGCACCTGAGGGTGAATGCGAGCAGGAGTTTGAGCCGCCATCGGCCACTCAAAGATGTTAAATATGACCGCCAGACACAGCGGCAAAAGCAGCTTTTTCGTTGTCTTAAATATCAGTAAATTTGCCATCGCTTTTGGAATTGCCGTTTTACATGCCGAAGAGACGGGGGAGCCGCTCGCACAAAGATAATACACGATTTGAAAACGATTCTTATCCATCTGGTGTTGTTATGCCCCCTGTTGCTGCAGGCTCAGCTCAGGCCAAACCCAACGGACACCCTGTCCATAACGGATTCGCTTCTCGGGCTTTCGCCAAATGATACCCTGCCCGAAGCAGACTCGCTCTTGGGGCTTTCGCCAAATGATACCCTGCCCGAAGCAGACTCGCTCTTGAGGCTTTCGCCAAATGATACCCTGCTGCAACAGCTCCGCATCTCGCCCGACAGCCTGAGCACCCGGGTAACTTATACCGCCTTTGACTCCATCTTCACAGACCTGCCGGAACGAAAAACCTACCTCTTCGGGCAGGCGCGCGTGCAATACGAGGAAATGACCCTCGAAGCTGACTACATTATGCTCGACTGGAACAAGCAGGAACTATACGCCCGCGGATTGCCCGACAGCACGGGGCAAATCAGCGGCAAACCACATTTTTCGGATGGCAGTCAGGATTTCCAAGCCTCGGAAATGCGCTACAACTTCAACACCCGTAAAGGCATCATCATAGACGCCCGCACCACTTATGAAGACCTCTACCTGCAAACGCGCAAGGCCAAATTCTTTTCAGAGGTGGACACCTCGGGCAGTTCGCTGCTCTACGGCCAAAGCGCCATCTTCACGACCTGCAATGCCGAACACCCCCACTACGGCATACGCTCCACCAAACAAAAAATCATCACCGAAAAAATCGCCATCGTCGGGCCGTCCAACTTAGAAATCCTCGACGTACCCACGCCGCTCTGGCTGCCTTTCGGCTTTTTCCCCCTCAAAAAAGGCCGCAGCACCGGCCTGATTTTTCCCCGCGACTTCAATTTTGACCAGCGCTACGGCTTTGGCCTGAACAATGTGGGCTGGTACTTCCCCCTCAACGATTACCTCGGCCTGCAACTCACCGGCGACCTCTATTTCAAAGGCTCTTTCCGCTTACGCACCATTGGCAACTATGCAAAAAGATATAAATACAAAGGCAACTTCCGGCTCGAATATGCCAACCTCGTTCAGGAAAATGCTCTGGCCCAAACAGGCCGAAAACAGACCTTCGAAATTTATCTCAGTCATCAACAAGACTCGCGGGCTCACCCCTCCCGCAACATCGGTGGCAACATCCACATCCAAACCGGCAATGCCCTCAAACTCAACTACAACGACCCCTACAGCCAGCTCACCAACACCCTGAGCTCAAACTTCAGTTGGAGAGAAAGCTTCCCCGACAAGCCCTACAGCATGTCGCTCACCTTCAGCCACTCCCAAAATACCCAAACGCAAGAAGTCAAAATCAACTTCCCCACCTTCAACTTCCAGGCCACCAACCTGCGCCCCTTCAAGCGGAGCCAGGCAGTGGGCAAGCGAAAATGGTATGAAGACATTACGCTCTCCTACGCTTCGGAGGCCAAGGCCAGTCTCAACACCATAGACAGCCTGTTGTTCGAAAAAGAAACGCTCAATGACCTTCAATACGGCGCCAAACACAACGTCAATATCAGCTCTTCCTTTAAAATTCTGAAATACCTCAACTTCAATCCCCGCGCCACCTACAACGAGTTTTGGTACTTCGACCAACTGCATAAAACCTTCGACCCCGATACGGTCTTCGTCTTTGACTACGAAATTGATAAGGAAACTGGCGATACCCTCTCCGTCACGCCCAAAGACACCCTCTACGGCACGGTCATTACCGACACCCTGCGCGATTTCCGGGCTGTCAGGCAGTTTAATCTCAGCGCCTCTTTGAGCACCAAGCTGTTTGGCACCATGCTCTTCAAGCGCGGTCCGCTGCGCGGGCTGAGGCACGTCATGACGCCCTCCGTATCGCTCAGCTATCGCCCCGATTACACCGGCCCCAACTGGGGCTACTTCGACTACGTACAGGTGGATAGCCGAAATCCCGACAGCCTCGTCATTTACAACAAATTCGCCAACGGCATCTATGGCTCTGCACCGCAAACCGGCGGAGGCCTCTCTCTCAACTACAAGCTCGACAACGTCTTCGAAGCAAAGCTCTTCTCAAAAAGAGACTCTTCCACCCGCAACATTTTTCTGCTCAAACGCTTCACCATCAGCGGCAGCTATCAGTTGGGCAAACCGGAACTGCCCTTCAGCCAGGTAACTGCCAATGGCAACACCTCCCTCTTCAAAGGCCTGGGCCGCATGGAATTCCGCTTCACCTTCGACCCCTACGAAGAAGAAGACGGCCAACGCATCAACACCTTCGTCTGGGACAACCGCCGAAAGCCCCTGCGCTTCGTCAAGGGAGAAGTGCGCTTTGCCACATCAGGCATCAACTTCAAAAAACTGCAAACGACTTTCTTCCCCAACAGCCAAAATGAACAACAAAGCGAGCTGGCAGCCTTCTTCTCCCAACTCGCCCTCAACTACAACCTCGTCTGGAACATTCGCCCCGACACCACTTTCATCAGCATCCACTCACTCAACCTGCAGGGAAGCATCCCCCTCAGCCAACTCTGGAAACTGCAAATCACCAGCATCGGCTACGATTTCGCCAAAGAAAAAATCACCTACCCATCTTTCTCCATCAGCCGCGACCTCCACTGCTGGGAAATGGGCCTGAGCTGGTATCCCGCCAACGACTCCTACACCTTCTACCTGCGCGTAGATACAGGCAGCCCCCTCGACTTCATCAAAATCCCCTATCAAAAAGGTATCGCCCAAGGAGGATTTTCAGGTTTTCAAAGCAGGTGAATATACACGGGATGGCTTTACGCTCCGGGCTTCCCTTCCCTCCAATGAGCTGATCAGTTATTTCCTCTAACGTATAAG
The DNA here is from genome assembly GCA_027030635.1 of Saprospiraceae bacterium. Classification (GTDB taxonomy): domain Bacteria; phylum Bacteroidota; class Bacteroidia; order Chitinophagales; family Saprospiraceae; genus WGBN01. The sequence continues at coordinate 5,517 of JALVES010000490.1, forward strand.
TCTTCATGATTGGGTTCTTTATCCTTCTTTAGTATCAAAATATTTCAAGCGCAATTTCTCCGCTCGTTGTATTTCTTTGCGAGGGACTTTTCCGGTTTTCTTTATCATCCCATGCGTAGCGATCACCAATGTACTTGTAGATTCCGACTTGTCCCAAAAAGCAAACAAACGAATTTGCTTTCTGTTGTACAAAGTTCTGAATTCCCAAATAGTACTTGTAAGGGGTTTGAACAATGTAGCATCATTGCACAATTTTGCCTTCCAAAATATTATACAGAACTTTCCTCTGAGTTTTGCTATCCAAAGATTCCAAAAAATCCTTTGCCGCTTCCAGAAATTCTACCTCAAATCTCTCATTCATATTGCAAAGATACTGATTTACACCAAAACCGAAGTTGTTTAGAAAAACTAAGCGCTCTAATCGACAAAGACTTTCTTCACCACAGCTTCGTCGCCAAGGACAAAGACGATGTCATCCTTTTCCAATTTGATGTCCGGCCTGCTGATGACCTGCGTCGAAGCGCCATGCCTGCGCAAGATGACGGTAATGCCATATTTCTTTCTCAGATCCAGCTCTTTGAGTGTCTTTTGATGGAATTTCCCGGGCACTTTAATTTCTATGAGTGAGGTGGCAGCGTCAATCTCAAACTTTTCCAGAATGGAGGGCGTGGAAATTCTCTCGGCCAGTCGCTGCGCCGTGGATATCTCCGGCAAAATCACCTCATCGGCCCCGATTTTCAAGAGAATCTCCTTTTTAATTCTCGTATTGGCCTTGCCGATGATGTATTTGACACGCATTTTTTTCATGTGCGCAATACTCAATATAATACTCTCCAAGGCATTGCTCATGCCAAAAATCACTTTGTCAAATTTTTCAATTTCCAGCTTTCGCAAAACGTCCTCATCCGTAACATCTGCCTGCACGGCAACAGAGACCTCATCTTTAATGGCATTGATTTTCTTCTCATCAGTATCAATGGCCAACACTCCATGCCCCAGCTTAGACAACTGAACTGCCAGCTCAAAACCAAAAGTGCCCAGGCCAATAACGGCTATGTCTTCTTTCATCTTTTCAAGTGTTTATAACCAAACCAACTTTTTAATACAACGTTCCTTCCGGATATTTGATCTTCAACTCTTTTTGCTTCGTCAGGGTCGCCAGGGCAAAGGAAGCAGGCCCCAGGCGACCTATAAACATCAAAAGAATGATGACAATTTTCCCAGATTCACTGAGCTGAGGAGTAAGCCCGAGAGAAAGCCCCACCGTGCCCATGGCCGAAACAACTTCAAAGATAGCAGATTCAAACTCAATGCGCTCATCTTGCAACAAAAGGATGGCCCCTATGGCAATGATAGCAATGTAAACAAGCGCTGTGGCAAAAGATTTCAAGATCATTTTCAGGGGGATACTCCGCTTAAAGACAACCACTGAAGTTCGGCCTTTCAATACAGAAAAGATGGACACGACAATCACAAAAAAAGTGGTTGTCTTGATACCCCCACCCGTAGAGCCCGGCGAAGCGCCAATAAACATCAGAATGGTCAGCAAAAAGATGCCGGCATAGTTGATCTCCGTCAAATCAACGGAATTAAAACCCGCCGTGCGCGTCGTTACCGACTGAAAAAAACAATCCGTTATACTCACAGAGCCCTGCTCAAAAAGGTACAGTAAAAACATCCCCGCAACTACCAAAAACCCACTGGTAACCAGCACCACTTTGCTGTGCAAACTAAAGCGCCGCCCGCTTTTATAACGCTCCATCATTTCGTAAATCACAAAATAGCCCAGACCACCCATAATGATCAAAACAGCAACAGTATATTTTACGAGTGCATTGGAATTTATAAGACTTTCGTCAAATGTAGAAAAGCCCGCATTGCAGAAAGCTGATATCGCGTGAAAGAAACCCTCGTACAAGGCTCTGCGGACACCAAACCCCTCCCACCAGAACCCAATACTCAACAGTGCAAAACCAACGAGCTCAATCACCACCGTTATCTTAACGATACTCGCGAGAATGCCATGAGCATCGCGCAACTCGTAATTCTCCTGCAAGCTCGAAAAAGAAAAACGCCGGCGAAGCCCCACCTTCCCTCTGACTGCCAGCAGGAAAGAAGAAGTCAGCGTCATAATACCTATAGCGCCCAGTTGCATCAACAAGAGAAGAATGAGCTGTCCTGCCAGGTTAAAGCCCGAAGTGCTCACCGTCGTCAAGCCCGTTACACAAACTGCAGAAGTGGCCGTGAACAAAGCGTCCGTAAAGGTCAAACCTCCTTCATGCTCCACCAAAGGCAGAGACAACAAAAAGGTGCCGAACAAAATCAGAACGGCAAATGAAAGTACCAGGTACTGCCAGGCATTTAGTCTCTTTATCATTTCAGTTCAGGTGCGCGCGCTGAAGCACGCGGTACTTATTAGCGGGCTGAAGCCCACTCAACTTGGAGGTACGCGCGCTGAAGCACGCGGTACTTATTAGCGGGCTGAAGCACGCTCAACTTGGAGGTACGCGCGCTGAAGCACGCGGTACTTATTAGCGGGCTAAAGCCCGCTCAACTAAACACCACTCCCCTTTCCTTGAGATAATCCATGACGAAGTGGAAACAATGCTCTTTCTTTCCAACCAATTCGGGAGGGAAGACGCCTTTTTCCGTAAACAACCCTTGCAGGAAGAGGTTGGCGGCGGCGGTAGCTGTATAGCCCGTCGTTCGGGACATGGAGGCTGTTTGGGTTTTGGGGCAATACTCGTCATACAGTTCATAGACGACTTCCTCGGTTTGGCCGTTGGCATTTTCGCCTTTCACCGTAACGCGCATGATGGTCATTTCCTCCTCCCCTTCTTCTAACTTCCACTCCTCAAAGAGGAGTCTGGCCGTAAAATCCAGAGGTGAGATGAGGGAGCCATTCACTTCTATTTTTTGGGTATTGAAGAAGCCGCTTGCCCTCAGCGCCTTCACATACTCCACATGCCCCGGGTAGCGCAGGGTTTTTTCCTTCATGTTGGGGATATGCGGCATGGTGTAGATGAGCGAGCGCAGCCCGTCTGTGTTGAAAGCTTCAAGCGTCCCCACCCTTTCAAAATCCACGTACTCGCAATCGGAAAGTGCTTCGCGGATGACCAACTTGCCGTTTTCGACATAGCGGGCCGGGCGGGTATATTCCTCAATTACATCTATGGGCGAGAAGGGGGCCTTGTAGCAGAAGGGCCATTTCTTCACCTTGGGCAAGCCGCCTACGAGGCACTCGAAATCCGTTACGCGTAGTTGCTCGTTGTAATAACCGAGGATGAGGTTGTCCAAGCCGGGGGCTACGCCACAATCTACGATGGCCGTTACGCCCCGTTCTTTGGCCAGGACATCGAGTTCCAGGGCATTTTCCGGGAAGAAGGAAATGTCTATGACATTTTTGCCGGCTTCAATAATGCTCTTCAGCGTTTGAAAGCCGAGGGCACCGGGAACGGCACAGAGGACGAGATCGAAGTTTTTGAGAGCTGAGCGGAGTTCGGTTTGGTTCGTAACATCCAGAACCTGCGTCTGCAATTTAGGGTATTTGGCGAAAGCCTTATGAAGGGCATCGGGGGAGCGATCGGCCAGGGTCGTGGGGTACTGTTCGGCCAGATCGCCGGCCATAACGCTGCCGACCATGCCGGCGCCGAGGACTATGAGGCGGGGTTTGTGTTGCATTTACTGTTGCTGGTTTTTGGCCTCCAATTCCCTTAAGAGCTCTTCGGGAGATTTGCCGAGATTCTCAAGCAGAAAGCTGACTTGTTCGGCGAAGGCGCCCTCCGGATATTTCTGTAGGTAGAGCTCGTAGTAGGTACGGGCTTTTTCAAAATCTTTGAGGTCGTTGTCATAGACAAAGCCGAGCATAAAGATGGCCTGAGGGGTTTTTTCGTAGTCGGGGAATTGCTCATAAACGGTTTGGTAGAGGTCTATGGAGCGGGAGAAATCGCCGAGGTAGCCGGCAACTTTAGCAGCATCGAAGAGATAGGTGGGGGCATCTGCCTTCGCGGGCATCAGCAGAGCATAGGTATCGGCGATATCCACAAATTGTTTGCCGGCCGAGCGGTCTATGCGCACTTGGGCGCTGTTGTAGAGAGCGAGTTTAAGGCTATCGAGCAATTTGGGTATAGGCGCTATGGCTGCTATGCCAAAGCTGTCTTTGAGGTGTGAGGCTTCTTCGGCATGGGAGGGAAAAGCTTCGGGCAGCAGCTTGTACAAAGCTTGGGCAGCGATTTGCTTTTCGGGTTGGGTGCGCCAAATGTCTCCCAGCAGCAAAGACATTTTGTAGGCTGCAGGGGTATTTCGATAATGCGAGAGTGCATAGCGCAGCGTTTTGGTCGCTGCTGCGGGGCGCTTGAGGTAGAGCTGATAACGCGCTTTTCGATACCAGGCTTCGGCTGCTTTTTGGGGCTCTCCGGCATGCTCCCCGGCATACTGCTGGTAGTGGTCTATCAGCTCGGAAGCGATTTCCGTAGAGGGCCATTTCTTCATTTTTGCTTCCAGTTCGTCTATTTGCTCTGTAAACTCAGAGGTCGTTCCGGCACCTCCACAAGAGACCAGAACGGCGGTCAACAGAAAGGCAAAAACGGAATAGGGCAGCAAATGGGAAACACGGATTTTCATGTCGCTACAATTTATTGATAAAAAATTTTTCACTTCTTGTTGACGGCCGTCATGGCGTGCTGCAGCCCTATGGAGGCAAAAAGCAAGACGGCATCGGCTGCTCTTTCGACGATTTCGGGCAGTTTTTCTGCCTGCTCAGGCGTCCATTTACCGAGCACGTAATCCACCTGCTCGCCGGCGAATTTGGGTCGCCCGATGCCTATGCGCAGACGGGCGTAGTTGTTGCCACCGGTAAGCTGATTGATGCTTTTGAGTCCGTTATGGCCGCCGTCGCCGCCTTTAGCCCTCAGCCGTATTTGGCCGAAAGGCAAATTTAAATCATCTACAATAACCAGCAGGCGCTCTTTGGGTATTTTCTTTTTCGTCAGCCAATGCCGCACAGCCTTGCCGCTGAGGTTCATATAAGTAGAGGGCTTGAGCAATACGAGGGTGCGGCCTTTGTATTTGGCTTCCGCCAAATCTCCCAACTGCTCGTGCTTAAAACCTGCATCGAGGCGTTTTGCCAGGGCATCTACGACCTCAAAGCCTATGTTGTGGCGAGTGTGATCGTAGTCCGGCCCCATGTTCCCCAGGCCGGCTATCAGGTACTTCATGTCGTGTTTTGAGTCTTTCTTGCGAAAATAGTTTGCTATGTGGGTTAGCCATTGCATGGGGGCAAAGGTAAGGAAATGTGGACGCTTTGCGTCTAATGTGGAGCGCAAGCGCTCTAATGTGGAACGCAAGCGTTCTAATGTGATCTTACGCTCGCTGCGCATCGCGTGACTTGCTCGCGATGCGCAGCGAGCGTAAAACCACATTAGAGGCCGCCAGGCCTCCACATTAGAGCCGAAGGCTCCACATTAGACGCGAAGCGTCCACATTTCCCTATCTTTGCAAAAACAAACCACCATCCCCCAACAACCAAGCCCGACAAATGAACCACCACCACTCCCTACAACTCCTATTCCTGCCGGAAGAAGGCGAACACCAGGCCGGCGACACCATTTACCGCTGTTTTCTGCTGAATCGCGGGGAGCACTGCTACTTGTACAAAATTGAGGCTGATACACTCACGCGACATATCCTTTTGCAAAAAGGAAAGCTCGAGGCACACAACCTCATCGAATTACCTAAATTCTATAAAGACGATCTGAATGATAAACCCATCTACCGCTTCAGCTTTTGGGTGCAGACGAATCGCGGCACGGGAGCTGAGTTAAAAGCCGAAATCTGTTTACGCCCTAAGAATTTTTTCTCGCGAAAAAGGGAAATAGAAATGCTCGACAACTGTTTCGGACATCCTTACGAAATAAATCTGCAGGAGCAAAAAAAGGAGAGCGAATCTCTTCAGAGCTACACGCGCAAGCATCACACGCATTTGCCGAAAGGCTCTTCCACCTCCTACTCCCGCCGCGTGGACATCCACAATCCCGAAAAAGTTGCTCATTTCCCGCGTGAAATTGATTTACACATCGAAGCCCTGCGCCCCAATGCAGGGAAGATGGAAGCCTCGCTCATTTTGCAAATTCAGCTCCGGGCCTTCGAAGAATACCTCAACGAGGCCATCCGCCTCGGCATAGACGAAATACTCATCGTACACGGGAAAGGGGAAGGAGTGTTGAGGAGTAAGATTCACGATGCTTTAGACAAAAATCCTTACGTAAAAAAATACGAAAAGGTGCATCACATTTTTGGCTCCGGGGCAACTACGGTATTCTTATAAACGCCACAAAACAGTAAGGTTACAGCATGTGCCCCATCAGTTTTTGCTTGACTTTCAGATATTCGCGATTGCGATTTCCAGGCTCAACAATCAGAGGCACGCGGCTAAGGACTTTGATGGGAGAATGGTCGAGAGCAGCAATTTTTTCGGGATTATTGGTAAGCAAGTGGATTTCTTTTACGCCCAGTTGTTCGAGTATGGAAAGGGCCACATCGTAATGCCGTTCGTCGGGTTCGAAACCGAGATGGATATTTGCATCTATAGTGTTTAGGCCTTGGTCCTGCAATTTGTAAGCTTTCAGTTTATTGATCAGGCCGATGCCCCGTCCTTCCTGGCGGAGGTAGAGGACGATGCCTCCTTTTTGGGCTGTAAGTTCGAGGGCTTTTTCGAGTTGTTCGCCACAATCGCAGCGTTTTGAGCCAAACAAATCTCCCGTCATGCATTCGGAATGGATGCGTACCAGGGTGGGTTTTTCCGGTTCAAAATCTTTATGAACCAGGGCGATATGGGGCATGGGCTCATCCTGCCTTTCGGCAAATGCCACCATGCGAAAATCGCCGTGTGGTGTGGGAATGAGGGCCTCTGCTTGTTTCTTCATTTTCTCCGGATAGGTCGCAAAAAAACGGGTTTCAGCGGGCATAGCTACCAAGCCAAAACGCTCACCCGATAGAGGTAAAACGGTAAAACTGCACACAGGGTTTAAAAAATGCGCAAATATTTGGCAGGTTGGCCACATCAGGCGCCTGCTCTGCCCAAAAGCATCATTTAACAATAGTAATTTGGTCTTCTTCGAGCAAGGGTTGAAAGTGATAGCGCAGATAGAGCTGCACGGTAGCCAGCACATCTTTCTCGCAATAGCGGGCGATGCGATCGAGGTCTTTTTCCTTCCAATAGACGCGTCCGACTTCGCTGCCATCAATATCGTCCTTAGGCGAGGGAATGCCGAAGAGGGCCGTCAGCAATTTGAGGGAGGTGTAGTTTTTCCGGTCGCCAAATTTCCACATTTCGAGGGTGTCTATGAGGTGCTGAGTTTCCCAGGGTTTTTTGCCGCTGAGGTCGAGCGCTACGGGCAGCGGCATTTGGTTGACCCACATGCGGCGGCAGATGTAGGGGATGTCAAATTCTTTGATGTTGTGCCCGCAAAGTCCGGTATTTCGGGTATCGGCATAATGTGCATCGAGCAATTGCCTAAAGCCGGAGAGCAGCTCCGCCTCATCATCCGAGGCAAAGGACTTGAGGCGCAGATGCAAACGCTGCTCTTCATCCCTCCTCAATATCCCCACCGAGATGCAGACGATGCGGCCAAATTCGGCAAAGATTCCTGCTTTGTCTTCGTAAGCGGCAGAGAGTTCGCCCTCTTGCAGCTCAGCTTCAGGTTTGCGCAAGATATGGGATGTCTTGCGTTTCCACAAGGCTTGGAAGGCCTCGTCCAAGTCTTCAAAAGCAGGCCGGGAAGAGACTGTTTCGATGTCGAGGAAGAGTATTTTGGTCAGGTCTGGCATGGCATTTACAAAATGGTGATAAATGGTGTCTAACTGGTTTACGGGTTGTTGCGTTTAGGCAAAGATAGGGGTTTTGGGGGAAAGTTGGAGGGGGTAGATATGATGCGTGGGGGGCGTGGGGGGAGGGTACGCGCGCGCGTGGGTGCGTTACGCGCGCGCGTGCAGGCGCGTTACGCGCGCGCGAGACATGTCATGTCTATAAGACATGACATGTCTGTTGCAAACAACACAAAAACATTTAAAAAAATTTGGTCAATCCAAAAACCCTCTTTATCTTTGCGCCCTCTCCTCTTTGAAAGCTCCGTTTTCCGTCCCTTACCACAGCAAGAGGAAGTCTCTTTACCCAACGGAAAAACGAGGCAAAAGACCTGTACACGAACACCAGTTTTTTTAACCATCAAAAACATCGTGTTATGTCTTTTGAAACTCTCGTTCGTTCTAAGCTCTTGCCCGGACACACTTATCACATTTTCAACCGTGGCAATCAGGGCTACAACATCTTTTTCTCTGATGAAAACTTCCGCTTCTTCTTGCGGAGGTATCACGAATTCATGTCTCCCTTTGTGGACACCCTCGCCTACTGCCTGCTCCCCAATCACTTTCACCTGGTCATTCAGATAAAATCTGCCGAAGAGATTTTCGAAGCCTGGGACAACCGCCTCATTCGCCGGCGCAACGGCTGGGTCAAAGCACACACCGTGGAAGGTAAGACTGCTGACGCCTACGTGAACGCTGCACATGCACGCTTAGAAGCCGAAATCAAGGCCAATCCGGCAGCAGCCTCGGGTTGGAGTGTAAACAGACCCATCGCTGAAAATGCAGAGCCGGGAGCAGATGCCAAAACGGGCTACAAAATGAGTGGCTGGAGCCTCGTCAATCCGGAGTCTTATGCTGCGGGCCTCGCGTGCGCGGGTGACGCGCGCGCGAGACATGTCATGTCTTACAGACATGACATGTCTGCACTGAACAGCACTCCCACAGACCTCATCCTCCCCCACACCGCCGCCCAACTCGTCTCCCAGCGCTTCCGACACTTCATGATCAGCTACACCAAGGCCCTCAACAACGAGCGCAAAACCTACGGCTCCCTCTTCCAAAGAAGCTTCCGCAGAAAACTCATCACCGAGGGGGAAGGGCTCAAGCGCGTTATCGCTTATGTCCACTACAACGGCTTTCGGCACGGGCTCGCCAAATCCATGCAGGATTACCCCTGGACCTCCTGGCATGAACTCTCCCCGCCCGAGCACAGCCTCATCATCAACGCCCACAAAACCCTCGGGCTCTACGGCGGAGAACAGGCATTCCGCGCCTATCACCAATTCCCGCCGCTCTCCCTCGACCCCATGCTCGAAGATGTGCTGCCCAAACACAAACCGGCAGCCTGACAAAGAAAAACCCTATCTTTGACGAGAATACAGACCCCACAGCATGAGAGAACGCGACATCGCACAGTGGTTCTTTGACCAACTGCAGCACCTGCAGGAGAATAGCCAATTGCCGAAAACCATCCGCGCGCAGCGCTTGTACGAATTGATGCGGCAACTGCTCAAAGAACGCACCCGCAACAAAGAACTGCACTTCAACACCCTCTTCGCACTCATCGCGTATGCTTGCCAAACACAGGGAATCGAAGAAAACGTGCAAGGATTGCTCCAACGCTTCCGCTACCTCATCTTCAAATTGTACGACCGGCCTTCTGATGAACTCGCCGACAACGCCTTCGCCCTGGGATGGCCCGCCATGGTACGGGCCGTCAGTGCCTTCTACCAACGGGAAGTTCCGGAAACGTTGAAGGCATACATGCCCGAAAAATTCCCGGAACCACCAACCAAAGTCCAGGCTGTCGAAAAACACGAATACCTGCGAGTACTGCTCCTCAAACACCTGCCGGAAAAACACATCTTTGAAGCTCGCGTGGACGACCAAAACCAACAAAACATCCTCATCAGCTATGGGAAGACAGACAGACATGACTTGCACGAAGATTTCTTCCGAAAACTGGCCGGCAACTGGCCTCTGCCGTTAATGGCCTGCATCGAAGATGTGTCAATAGATGAACAAGGCGTCTATCACCCGGGCAGCTTTATCCTCGAACCGGATTATTTACTCGACGTTACCGCCATAGCCGAAGCAACAGATGGCAAAGAACCGGGCAGCAGCTTTTTGATAAAGAAATACCTGCCCTTCACCACATCCAAACATCTGCTGCTGGGACATATAGCCAACTTCTTCCTCGACGAACTCATGCACAATCCCGATGCAGAATTCAAACAACTCTTCAGCAAAACCTTTAAACTCAACCCCCTCGGATTTAGCATGCTGAACGATCAGACTATCCGGGAGATCATGCAGTCAGCTCAACAGCACTATCTCGTCATCAAACAAATGGTACAGCAGGGTTTCGCCAAAGAAAACCTCCGACCTGAAAAATCCTATCTCGAACCGACTTTCTACTCCGCCCGCCACGGCCTGCAGGGGCGCCTCGACGTGCTCTACCGCGAAGGTCGCGAAACCGGCATCGTCGAATTGAAAAGCGGCCGCGTCTTCCGGCCCAATCAATACGGAATCAACTCCTCGCATTTTACCCAGACGCTGCTGTACGACCTGATGATCCGCAACGCCTTTCGGCAAACGGACCCCAGAAATTACATCCTCTACTCCCAGAGCGCCGACAGCCCGCTGCGGTATGCTCCCCCCGTAAAGGCCATCCAGTGGGAAGCCATGCAAGTGCGCAACGAGCTCATGCTGGTAGAACGCATGATGCTGGAAACCATGGCTAACAATCCAGAACAGCCCATTGACGAAAGCCCCGGGGCTCGCCTGCTCGACCGGCTACAACCCCAAAAACAAAGCGGGCTGTCGGGCTTTCGCATGCGGGATATCGAAGCTTTTTCTCAGGTCTATCAAAAACTGCGGAATGTAGAACGACACTACTTCCTCGCCTTCTCCGGTTTCATCGCCCGCGAACACCAACTCGCCAAACTGGGGCATGAAAATGACGACCGACGGCACGGACAGGCAGCCCTCTGGCGCCTGCCTTTCCGGCAAAAAAACGAGGATCACCAGATCCTCAGCCACTTAGAACTCGTCGCCAACGACTCCGCCGAGGAAGAACCCCTCCTCCGCTTTCGTCGCAGCAAAGACACCAACCCGCTCGCCAATTTCCGCGCCGGCGATATCGTCGTACTTTACCCCGAATTGGAAGCCCCCCTTTCACATCAAATATTCAAATGCACCCTGGTCGAAATCAACAGCAGCGAAGTATTGCTGCGCCTGCGTGCCCGGCAGTTCAATCACGATTTTTTCGATCAGTTTCAGCAGTGGCATGTAGAACACGACCTCTTAGACAGCAGCTTCACCGGCCTGTATCGCGCGCTCTTTGCCTTTGCGCAAGCTCCCCTCCAAAAGCGCCAATTACTACTCGGCGAGCAGGCGCCCGCAGCTCCCGACCCCACTCGCGCTCCTGAAAAGCTGCCTCCGCAAATGACCGAAGAACAAAAGGAAATCTTCTCCAAGCTGCTGCAATCACGCGACTACTTCCTGCTGTGGGGCCCTCCGGGCACGGGCAAAACCAGCATCATGCTCAAAGCCCTGGTACAACACCTCTACGAAAACACCAATGAAAACATCCTGCTCCTCGCCTATACCAACCGCGCCGTGGATGAAATTTGCGCAGCCATTGAAAGCATCGGGCCTCAAATGAAAGAGCAATACCTGCGCATCGGTTCCTCCTACTCCACCGCCCGTGCGTATCGCGACAGGCTGTTGAGCAGGCAGGTCGAAAAAATCAATAATCGCCGAGAGCTGATCCGCCTTCTCAAAGAACACCGCATTTTTCTCGGCACCATTGCTTCATTTGCCGGAAGGCAGGAAATCCTCACCTTTAAACAGTTCAACCGCGTAATCATTGATGAAGCCTCTCAAATATTAGAACCCGCCCTGATGGGCCTGCTCCCCCGCTTTGAACACTTCACCCTCATTGGCGACCACCTGCAATTGCCCGCCGTGGTCGTGCAGTCCGAAGAAGCCTCGGCCGTGCGCCTGCAAGACCTCAACGAATTGGGCCTGCACAACATGCGCAACTCCCTCTTCGAACGCCTCTATCGCCGTGCCAGAGAAAAAAAATGGAAACACGCCTACGAACGCCTCAGCCACCAGGGCCGCATGCACGCCGACATCATGCGCTACCCCAACGAACTCTTCTACGACGGCCAACTCAAATTGCTGCCCGGCGCGCGCGGAGAACAACAACAACGCCCCCTCCAACTGCCCCTGCCGGAAAATGCCCCCGACTGGCAGCAGGCACTGGCCCGAAAACGCCTGCTGTTCATAGATTGCCCCGTGGACGACAAGACTGCCAACAACAAAACAAACAGCTTCGAAGCCGAGCGCATAGCTGATACACTCCTCGCCTTGCGGCAAATGCACAAACTCGCAGGACGAGCACTCAAGAACGAACAAATCGGCATCATCACACCCTATCGCGCTCAAATAGCAGCCATACGCAGCGTGCTCGAAGAACGCGGCCTGCCTGTCGAAGGCCTCACCATAGATACTGTCGAACGCCTGCAAGGCGGCGCCCGCGACCTCATCCTCATCTCCCTTTGTACCAACAGCCCCCGGCAATTGGAAACCCTCAGCTCGCTTACCGAAGAGGGTATTGACCGCAAGCTCAACGTCGCCATCACCCGCGCCCGGGAGCAGATCGTACTCTTCGGAAATCGCGAAATACTGTCCGCCTCCAAACTATACAGCAGATTGATCCAATAAATGCCTCAAAGATGCCCGATTTTCTTACCTTTGCACCATAGCCCGGGCAACTTGCCCATAAACAAGGAAGCATGAAGCCTGTCCAAAAATTTCTTCAGCTCTTTCCCAAGAGCGTCCGTAAATACCTGTTGAACAAATATCTGCTGGCCATCGGCATCTTCCTGCTGGTGCTCCTCTTCTTCGACCAATACAGCCTCAAAACACAGTGGAAACTTCGCAAAACCGAACAACGCCTGCAGCAAGACAAAGACTACTACCAACAGGAAATTGAGCGCGCCTGGAAAGAAAAGCGCGATTTGGAGGAAAACACCGAAAAATACGCCCGCGAGAAGTACAAAATGTCCAGAAAAGATGAAGATGTCTTTATCTTTGAGGACGAAAAATAAAACGCAATCCAAAGCGTCAAAATCAGGGCAAAATGCCCGGATAACAACAACACACAACACAACGAACATGTCAGTATTAGTCAACAAAGATTCACGCGTGATCGTACAGGGATTTACCGGCAAAGAAGGCACCTTCCATGCCGGGCAAATGATTGAGTACGGCACGAACGTAGTCGGTGGAGTTACCCCCGGAAAAGGCGGGCAAACCCACTTAGACAGACCCGTCTTCAACACCGTAGCCGAAGCTGTAGAAAAGGCTCAGGCCGACACCTCGGTCATCTTCGTCCCGCCACCTTTTGCAGCCGATGCCATCATGGAAGCCGCCGAAGCAGGCATCAAAGTCATCATCTGCATCACAGAGGGCATCCCCGTACAGGACATGGTTAAAGTGAAAGCGTACCTGTCCGGCAAAAATGTCCATTTGGTAGGCCCCAACTGCCCGGGAGTCATCACGCCGGGAGAAGCCAAGTGCGGCATCATGCCCGGCTTCATTCACAAAAAGGGCCACATCGGCATCGTCTCACGCTCCGGCACCCTCACCTACGAAGCCGTTGACCAGGTAACCCGTGCCGGCATGGGACAAAGCACCTGCATCGGTATCGGCGGAGACCCCATCGTGGGCACCACCACCAAAGAAGCCGTAGAACTGCTGATGAATGATCCCGATACGCACGGCATCATCATGATCGGTGAAATCGGCGGCGGCATGGAAGCCGAAGCCGCCTATTGGATCAAAGAACACGGCACCAAACCCGTAGTCGGATTCATCGCCGGCCAAACCGCTCCTAAAGGTCGCAAAATGGGCCATGCAGGAGCCATCATCGGAGGTAAGGACGATACGGCCGAAGCCAAAATGAAAATCATGGAAGAATGCGGCATCACCGTCGTTAGAAATCCCGCCATGATTGGCAAGACGATGAAAGAAGTACTGGAAACTGTGAAGGTGTCATCCTGAGCGGAGTCGAAGGAAATAAAAAAAGCCCCGCGAAGCGGGGCTTTTTTTTGCTTTTTTTCTTCTTTTGAAGAAAAAGCCCG
>JALVES010000491.1 GCA_027030635.1 Saprospiraceae bacterium
CCCCAAAATCCACCTCCCCCACCCCTCCAAATCCACCCCAAAATCTGCCATTTTGTCACACACCCCCCACCCTGGCACAAGCTTTGAATTCATCCCCAAAAAAAGCCCTGAGGGGCAGTCCAAATCGGCCTCAAAAAGCCGGATGGAGAATGCCACAGAGGGCAGTTCTTCAAGTCAAAAAAACGCCAATAAGCGACCAACCCAAACCGCTTTCAGCAAGTCTCTTTGCACGGAATCGCTTCAGTCCGGGCGACCCCTACAGAACGCTTACGCGTTTCTTAAACGTTTATAAACGTTTATAGACGCTTAACAAGCGCCTGCACACGTTTCGTAAACATTTATAAACGTTTACAAACGTTTACTATAGACACCCAAATCACTTCGCCTGGACTTGGAGTACAGCTCTTTTAAAAACCTGTAACCAAAAAACTCAGGAATCATGAAAAGGAACCTCCTTTTGACAGCGCTCATTGCCGTAACGGCCAGCTTGCTCACGGTCATGGCCTATATGCACTGGGCCGCCCCTCAACAAACCATCTTACAAGTACAACACCAGGACCAAACGCCGGGAAAAGCGGTGCTCTATACCACCGACGACCAAGGCGAATACATACCGCTCGACTTCACCACCATCACGGACAAAGTCGTGGAAGGAGTCGTCCACATCAAGGCCACTCAGGTTGCTGCAGCTCAATCCGAATTGGAAGACATCCCTGAGCCGTTTCGGGATTTCTTCCGCAACAGTCCCTTCGGGCCCCGTTTTGAAGGACCGCAGGCACGTGTGGGCACGGGCTCGGGCGTCATCATCAGCAAAGACGGGTACATCCTCACCAACAACCACGTGGTAGATGGCGCTACCGATCTCGAAGTCCTTCTCCACGACAACCGCACCTTCAAGGCCAAAGTCGTGGGTACCGACCCCACCACCGACCTGGCCGTCATCCAAATCAAAGCCGATGATCTGCCAGCCCTGGAATTCGCAGACTCCGATCGCGCCAAGGTGGGCGAATGGGTATTGGCCGTAGGCAATCCCCTCGGACTCAACTCCACCGTTACCGCAGGCATCATCAGCGCAAAGGCACGCAACATCAACATCCTCAGGGATGAGCAATACGCCGTGGAAAGCTTCCTCCAAACCGATGCCGCCATCAACCCGGGCAACAGCGGAGGCGCACTCGTCAACCTGCAGGGCAAAGTGCTCGGCATCAACTCCGCCATCGCCAGCCCCACAGGCGTCTATGCAGGCTATGGCTTCGCCATCCCCTCCAACCTGGCCCTCAAAGTAGCCGACGACCTCATCCAATACGGTGTCGTTCAACGCGGCGTTCTCGGCGTCATGATCCGCACCGTTACGGCTGATCTCGCCCGCGAAAAAGACCTCTCCATCGTACAAGGCGCCTACGTGGACAGCCTCATGGAAAACAGCGCCGCAGAAAAAGGAGGCATCAAAAAAGGAGATGTCATCATTCGCGTAGGCGACAATGACATCCACACCTCCTCCGAGTTGCAGGAAGTCATCGCACGCCACCGCCCGGGCGATGTGGTGCAGGTAACCGTCAATCGCTATGGCAAGGAAAAAACTTTTGACATCACCCTCAACAACCGCCGCGGCAAACCCAATCTCGTGGAAAAAGAGGCCGAAACCCTCTTCGACATCCTCGGCATAGAAGCCGAAGCCATACCGGAATCCCTCGCCAAAAAACTCGACATCCACGGAGGCATCAAAATCACCGAACTCCGTCAGGGACTCATCCGCCAACAAACCCAAATGCGCAAGGGCTTCATCATCACCAAAGTCAACGGCGAGGAAGTCAATACGCCCAAAGAACTGCAAAAAATGCTCGAAAATCACGAAGGCGGCGTCATGCTCGAAGGAGTGTATGAAGACCTGCCCGGGGTGTATTACTATGCCTTCGGCATGTAGTGGAATTAAGAGAGAGGGCGTAGCCCTCTCTCTTATATTATTTTAAAAGCGGAACAGGCCTTTCTCAAAGCTTCCTGATGCTCATCTATAAGCGTTACCATAAATCATTACCTTGAATCACAATGCTGCTCTTGCCTTGCAAATATACACAATTTTACGCTAATAGTCAGCCCACTTCAAAAATCGTTAATCAATATTCATTATTCTTCATTCAAAAAAACATCTCTCCCGCTAAAACAATCCCTGCCTTTACTTAGTTTAAGTATCAAACTAAGTTGGTTAGTTTGATTTTAAAACTAAGTAAAGACCCATGCTTCAGCAACTTTATCGCCCGGATTTGGGCCTCCTGACCGACCTGTACGAGCTCACCATGTCTCATGCTTATCGCGAAAACGGCATGGAGCAGGACGAAGCCATCTTTTACCTTTATTTCCGCAAACTGCCTGCGGGTTGGAATTATGCCATAGCCGCGGGCACGGATCTGGTAGCCGAATACCTGGAAAACTGGCGCTTCTCCGCCGAAGACGTGGCTTATCTCGGTTCGTTGAAAACGGCTGAGGGGCATCCGCTCTTTACGGAGAGCTTCCTCAACTACCTGCAACGCCTGCGCTTTACGGGCCGTGTAGATGTTTTGCCGGAAGGCGAATTGGTATTTCCCAATCAACCCATACTGCGCATTCAGGCGCCGCTCATCGAGGCACAGATCATAGAATCGGCCCTGCTTAACCTCGTCAATTTCTCTACCCTCATCGCCACCAAGGCCGCACGCATTGTGCAGGCAGCAGGCGATGGCTCCGTGCTGGAATTTGGCCTGAGGCGCGCCCAGGGCATAGACGGCAGCATCACAGCCAGCCGCTCGGCCTACATAGGCGGCTGCAGCGGCACCAGCAACGTACTGGCAGGACGCCTGCTCGGCATCCCCGTCAAAGGTACGCATGCCCATAGCTGGGTGATGAGCTTCGATACCGAACCGGAAGCCTTCGAGCGCTATGCCAAAGCCATGCCCGAAAATGCCCTCTTCCTCGTAGATACCTACGACTCCATACAGGGCATCAAACACGCCATCGCTGTAGGCAAAAAACTCCGCCAAAAGGGATACCGAATGCTCGGCATCCGGCTCGACAGCGGCGACCTGGCCAAACTCAGCAAAACAGCCCGCAAAATGCTCGACGAAGCGGGCTTCCCCGAAGCCGTCATCGTCGCCAGCAACCAACTGGACGAAGACCTCATCGCACGCCTTCGCAAAGAAAAAGCGCCCATTGCCGTCTGGGGCGTGGGCACCCAACTGGTTACCGGCCAACCCGCTGCCGCCATCGGCGGAGTCTATAAAATGGCTGCCATCCGCAAAAAAGGCGAAGACTGGCAGGCACGCATCAAACTATCCGAAAATCCCGAAAAAATTTCACATCCGGGGCAATTGCAAATACGGCGCTTCTACGAAAACGACATCCCCATAGGCGACCTGCTCTACGACCAACTCCACGGCCCGAGCCAAACGCAGGCCTTCGGACAAAAGTGGGATGAAGGCCGCGACCTGCTCCAACCCCTGCTCATCAACGGCAAACGCGTACAGCCACCCAAAAAACTCAGCGACATCCGCGCCTTCTCCATGCGCGAACGCCAACGCTTCCTGCAAAAGTGGAATGGCAAAACCTACCCCGCCAAAGAAGAAAAAGGCTTCGCAGAACGCAAAAACAAACTCATCCAAAGATTGTCCGTACAGCAAAATCACGCGGGCAAAAACGGCGTTCAAACAAAGACGAACGAATCCGCCATCATGACCAACTGAGCTCTTAAAAAACAAACGACATGCACGACTGCCCCATCTCGCTCACCGTAGATTGTGTCATCTTTGGCTACGACAGCCATCGGCGCGAACTCAAAGCCCTGCTCATACAGCGAAAAAATCCGCCTTACCAGGATTATTGGGCCCTGCCCGGAGGCTTCGTCGAAAAAGAGGAAGCCCTCGAAGAGGCCGCCCTGCGCGAACTGGAAGAAGAGACTTCCGTCAAAAACGTCTTCATCGAACAGCTCTACACCTTCGGCAACCCCCGACGCGACCCCCGCGGCCGGGTCGTCAGCGTCGCTTACTTCGCTCTCGTCAATCTCGAAGAACACCCCATTCACGCAGATTCCGATGCCCAACAAGCCGCCTGGTTTCGCATTGACCAACTGCCCCCCCTCGCCTTCGACCATGCCGACATCGTGCAAATGGCCATCACGCGCCTGCGCAACAAAGTGCGCTACCAACCTATAGGCTTCGAACTGCTGCCCGAACAGTTCACCCTCGGCCAGCTCCAGGCCCTCTACGAAACCGTACTCGGACTGCCCCTCAACAAACGCAACTTTCGCACCCGCATCCTCAAACTTCACATACTCGAAGAAGTCGGCAAACAACAAGGCGTGGCCCACCGCCCCGCTACCCTCTACCGCTTCAACAAAGAAAAATACCACGCCCTCGAACGGGAAAATTATCCCAACCTCCTCAAACGGGGACTCGACTTCGAAATTTAATGTATGTTTGACCCAAAAAACAAAAATGCCCGACCTCAAAACATCCATGAGACTCGCCCTGCTCCTTGCCCTCTTTGCAAGCCTCTTGTTTTCGGCTTGCCGGAATGAGCCCCCGCAAACGCCTCCTGAGCCCGAAAACATCTCCGACTACAGCAGTTCCCCCTACCCCTGGGGTTACATTGACAAAACCGGTAAACTCGTCATCCCCTACCGCTTCGACGACTGCCGCAACTTCAAAGAAGGCCGCGCCCTCGTGCGCATCGCAGACCGCTGGGGCTTCATCCGCAAAGACGGCAGCTTCCTGCAAAAACCCGCCTGGATAGCAGCCCGCGATTTCAGCGAAGGCCTGGCCTCCGTGCGCAATGAGCAGGGCCTCGAAGGCTACATAGACACCACCGGTAAAATCGCCATTCCGCTGCAATTCGACGAAGCCCGCCCCTTCCACGAAGGCTTGGCCGTCGTGCGCTCAGGAGAACTCTTCGGCTACATAGACAAAACCGGTAAATGGATTGTCAAGCCCCGTTTCGCCAAAGCCTCCCCCTTTCAACAAGGCCTGGCCGTCGTCAAAGAAAATGACGCCTATGGCCTCATCAACACAAAAGGCGAAACAGTGCTTCCGCCCGAGTATCAGCGCATCCTCCTACCCAAAGCAGAGGCAAACGGCACGCCTCCGGAAACCTCGCTCATCACTATAAAAAAACAAGGAAAGTACGGGTTTTCTGACAAGCAGGGAAAAACAGTTATCCCGCTTCAATATGCCAAAGCCTCCCCTTTTCAACGGGGACGGGCAGCGGCCAAAGACCCCGGCAGCAAAAAATACGGCCTCATCAACACCTCCGGAGACTGGATTGTTAAGCCGCAATACGACGGGCTGCAATACGCCGGTTACAAGCGATGGATTTTCCGGAAGGACGGCCTCTTTGGCCTCATAGATGCCGATGGCAGGGAGATTCTACCCGCCCGGTACGACCAGCTCTATGCCTTTTCGGACGGCCTGGCCCCCTTTAGCAAAGATTACCTCTGGAGCTACGTGGACACCTCCGGCCAGGCGCTCAGTGAGCCGCAATTTGGCCTGGCCTGGGCCTTTCACGAAGGCTATGCCCGCGTGGGCTTTTACGAGGGCATCGGCTGTATTGATACCGAAGGCGAGGTCGTCATTACTCCCGATTTTCGCGAGCTGCGCGACTTCTCTGAAGGCCTGGCCCGCGTTCAAAGGTTTTAAAATATGGCTTTCGCCAAACAAAACAAATGTCATGAAAGCACTCTTACTGGTTGACCTGCAAAACGACTTTCTTCCGGGTGGCGCCCTGCCCGTGCCTCAAGGCGACGAAGTCATTCCCATCGCCAACCGCCTGATGGAAAAATTCGAACTCGTCATCGCCACCAAAGACTGGCATCCCGCCAACCACCAAAGCTTCGCCGCCATGCACGCCATGCGCAAACCCGGCGATGTCATCCAACTGCACGGCCTCAACCAGGTGCTCTGGCCTATACACTGCGTACAAGGCTCACACGGAGCTGCATTTGCCTGCCCCGAAGGCAGGCAGGCCGCAAGGCTAAACACAAACAAAATACAACAAATCACCTACAAAGGCACTCATCCCGAAGTGGACAGCTACAGCGGCTTCTTCGACAACGGCCAACGCACCAATACCGGCTTAGACGACTACCTGCGCGTCAAAAAAGTCGAAGAGCTCTACATCATGGGTCTGGCAACCGACTACTGCGTCAAATACACCACCCTCGATGCCCTCAAACTCGGCTACCGCTGCTTCCTCATCACCGACGGCTGCCGCGGCGTCAACCTGCAAGCAGACGACAGCGAAAAGGCCATTCTGGAAATGCAGGAAAAAGGCGCCACCCTCATCACCTCCGACCAAATTGCATGAGGCTAAATTGACAATTTGCTGACCTTTTTGTGTTTTTTTTAACCAAGAGCACAAAAAAGCCCGTATATTGAGGCCAAATGCTTCATGCCCCATAATGGCCAACAGCCCGTGTTGCAGGCATTTCTGCCACCACAAACCACCCTTAAACACACATTTGCTTCACCTTAAAACTCCTGAAAATGAAAAAAGCAATACTCTGCTTAACACTAATCATTCTTTTTCCGGCTCTGTGCATATCGCAAACGCCGGAAGTGGAACTGGATTTTGCCAGCATTCCCAATCAGTACCCGGATGGGCTTGACCAGCCTATAGAGATGGAAAGCTATCTGGTGTCTTACCAAAGCGGAAGTTTTAACATCCAAGCCTATTACTATTATATCATTGAACAAAAAGGCATCATCAAACTGGTTGGTGACGACTTTGACGTTCCGATTAATCTTACCGTACTCGATATCCAGGATCGTGTCAATGACAGCGGGAATGAGCGCGGCTTGTTAGGCCTGGCACTACACCCTGATTTTCCGGATACGCCTTATATTTATGTGAATTATACCGGAGCCGGAGGCGCTACCTTTGTCTCGCGCTTCACCATGTCCACTCCCGTTGAAACCATTGATCCTGAAAGCGAACTCATCCTGCTCACCATTCCCCAGCCTTACTCCAACCACAACGGAGGCGATCTGCACTTCGGCCCCGACGGCTACCTGTACATCGGCACCGGCGACGGAGGCTCTGCGGGCGATCCGGGGAATCGCGCCCAAAACCCCGAGGAACTGCTCGGCAAAATGCTGCGCATAGACGTCAACAATGCCAGCGAAGACCAGCCCTACACCATTCCGCCCGACAACCCCTTTGCCGACACCACCGACGGCATACGCGATGAAATCTGGGCCTTCGGCCTGCGCAACCCCTGGCGCTTCACCTTCGACCGGGAAACCGGCGATATGTGGATTGCCGATGTAGGGCAGGACGAATGGGAGGAAATCAATTTTGAACCCGCCGGAAGCGGCGGCGGAGCCAACTACGGCTGGCGCTGCTACGAGGGCAATCATCCCTACAACACCAACGACTGCGGCTCCATGAGCGATTACGACTTCCCCGTTTTCGAATACCAACACAGCTCCTCCAATGGCTGCTCCGTAACAGGCGGCATCATGTACCGATACTGCTTGTACCCTCGTCTGTATGGGCGCTACCTCTTTATAGACTACTGCTCAGGCAAGCTGTGGTCCACCTATCAAGACGACCAGGGCAATTTCATCACGGAAGAATTAGGGGACTTTCAAAACTACAACTTTGCCTCCATGCATGTAAGCTCCGATGGGAGAATCTATCTCGTCGGGCGCGATGACAACACCATCTACGAACTGTACGACACACAAACATCAAATATATATGCAGACATCACCGATGAATTTTGTACCGATGACATGAACGACGGCTCCATCACGCTCAGCTTCGGAGATTTCCCTCCCGCGAGCATCCTCTGGAACACAGGAGATACCACCGCTGCCATTAGCAACTTAGATCATGGGGACTACACAGTAACTGTTACTTACGAAAGCGGTTGTCAACTTACCGCAACCTATACAGTGGAGCTCAACCATCCCCCTCCTGCCACCATCACTTATGACGACAACACCGGCACCCTCATTGGCCCGAGTGGTTACAACGGCTACAACTGGTACTTCAATGGCGAGCTCATAGGCAGCACCGGTCCGGATGAAAACACCTGGGTGCCTCAGGAAAACGGCTACTATCAGGTCGGCACCCTCGCCGGCTCCTGCGAGACCATCTCCGACTCTCTGCTCGTAACAAACGTGGCCACCCTCGAATTGCCGGGCAACCGCATAGAGATTTTCCCCAATCCCTTCGGGGCCTGTTTTTATGTGCGCCTGTCACCTGCCTCCTCCGGGAGTGCCAATGAAGAAAGCAGCAACACACAACTGAGCCTGTACGACAGCCGGGGCCGGCTCGTGCTCAGGCAGCAGTTAGCACAACAGAACGAACTGCAGCAAATCTGCCTGCCCCCGGGCCCGGAAAGCGCCCTCTACATCCTCGAGCTGAGCAATGAGCGAGGGAAGGGGTATAAAAAATTGCTACGCATAAAATGAATAGAAAGGGCTGCACATGTGCAGCCCTCTTTCACTTCACCTTCACATGCGTCCGGCGCGCAGAAAAGCCCACCAGGTCTCCCTGTACATTGCTGAATTCTATGGCTACGGGTGTGCCGGAGAATTTAACGGAAGCCTCCGTTCCGGAAGCTGCTTTAACGGCAAAGCAAATTTGATAAATGGGACTGCCGTCGGGTAGCGTAACGCCTTTTAGAGAAGGGTCAAACCAGGAGACGGCAAAATTGCCTTGGGCCGTGCGTTGCAGGCCAAAATTGGTCTGGCTCATGTCTTTGAGCTGAATGTTTTTGATGGCGACAAACTCCAGCTCTTTGGGGTCCCAATTGACGGAATACTGGTTGGATTCTATTTGATTGAAATTTTTCACTTTCACATCGAGGCAGACGGTTTCTCCCGCAGCCGCTTCGACATCATCCATATAAAAGAAAACGCCTTTGACATTCGGGTTGCTGTGTTTTGCATTTTCTGCCGATTCGGCATTCTGCTCAGTTTGAGCAGAGTCGGTTTGGGCCTCAGAAGAAGAGCCCGAGTTGTTTCCGGCATCCGACTGGCAGGATGCAAAAAAGAGAAAACTCATCAATGCAAATCCCAAGATTTGTTTCATGGCGCTATAAACTTAAAACACATTTGTCCTACATAAGAAGTAGTTTGAGCGGCTTGCGCCGCCCAAACTATTGATTCAGATTACTTACTGCTCTTTTTGGGACGACCGCGACGCTTGGTCGTAGTGGTCGTTGCGGCAGCTGTCTCCGTCTTTTTGGGACGACCGCGACGCTTGGTCGTAGTGGTCGTGGCAGCAGCCGTCTCAGTCTTTTTGGGACGACCGCGGCGCTTGGTCGTAGTGGTCGTGGCAGCAGCCGTCTCAGTCTTTTTGGGACGACCGCGACGCTTGGTCGTAGTGGTCGTGGCAGCAGCCGTCTCAGTCTTCTTGGGACGACCGCGGCGTTTGGTCGTAGTGGTCGTGGCAGCAGCCGTCTCAGTCTTCTTGGGGCGACCGCGCTTAGCAGTTGTTTTTTTAGCCTTCGCAGCTTTTTTCTTGGCCTGCTCAACTTTTTTAGCCAACTGCTTTGTCAGTTTTTCTAAAGTTTTTTCTACGTGCTTGAGCTCAGTTGCAAGCAGTTTTGCCTCGTAGTTAATTTTCGCTTGTTTTGCTTTGTAGGAGTCTATAAGCTCCTTCAAATGTTCCTCAGTCAGACTCAATGGTGCCATTTCACTTTGGTTTTGTTAAAAAAGCAAGGTTGCTTTTAAGTATAGCCAACCTCAAAATTGGCGCAAAGATATACTTTATTTTATTTAAAACAAAAAAAGGGGGCCAAAAGCCCCCAAAAAAATAAGAATGCGTACAAAGTTCAGAATCTCAAACAGGAAAAATCTCCGAGCCAACAGGATTTCGGAGAAAACCAAAGGAGTTAAAGCAATTTAGCCATATCGCGGATAAGTATTTTTCCCCGATTAAAATAGATCAGGTTCATTTTTTTGAGTTCATTGAGCACCAATGTTACCGTTTGCCGGCTGGTGCTGGTAATGTTGGCGATGTCCTGGTGCGTTAAGGGGTGTTGCAGCAAAGTTTCATAACCGACTTTGCGTCCCTGGCTGCGGGCTGTTTCTTTGATGAATTCCACAATGCGGGTACGGGCGTTTTTCAGGATAAGAGATTCTACCCGCGACTCTGCCTGTGCCAGGCGCTGCCCAAACCACTTCATCATAAAATGGCTGAAAGCAAAATTGGTACTCATCAACTGACGCACCGTAGAAAGGGGCACCTCAAACAAAACGACCTCTTCTCGCAGGGCCTGAGCAAAATCAGTGCGTTTTTGCTCACCGACCAAAGCCATTTCACCAAAGATGGCCTTGGGGTGCATCAGATGTTTAATGATCTCGCGCCCGTCTTCCGAATGGTTCGTGATTTTTACGGAACCCTTAACCAAAAAGTAAATTTGCGTGGCCTCTTCATCCGGCAGATAAATAAAGGAAAAGCGCTTAAAAACGCGTCGGGTACTGGTACGTACCATCAACTCCCGCTCCTTCTCATCCAACATATCGAGAAACGAAAAACAATCCGGCAAGCTGGGGTATTTTGCAACAGTTACCATCTCCATGATTTTTTTGCCTTATGAGTTTAGGAAGCTGACCAAAACTTCACCTTAGCAAGTTGATTTTTAGCCATTTTCACCCATAGGACACGAAATGGAGCCGCGCCCCCTATTCTTCAGCAAAAAAATCAAAGATGCGGGCTTTCAGGTACCACTGCTCCCTGTGCGCAATTTGCTTGCGCAAAAAATCCAATACGGCCTCATCATCCATCCCCCTGAGCAAAGGGCGATGCGCCATTTGGCCGCGCAAATGCTCCAGCAACACTTCGGGCGGCGTTTTCAGATACACGCATACGCCCTTTTCCAGCATAAAATCGGCATGATCAAAAAAACAGGGCGTACCGCCGCCGGTGGCCAGCACAAGGCGGGGGTACAACTCCACGACGCGGCGCAAGGCACGGCCCTCCATTTGCCGAAAGGCAAATTCTCCAAACTCCTCAAAAAGAACGGCAATGCTCCGCTCCTGCTCCCGCTCAATGTATGCATCTAAGTCCACAAAAGGCCAATCCAGACGAGCCGCAAGGCGGTGCCCCAAAGTCGTTTTCCCGCTGCCCATAGGGCCCCACAGAAAAATCCTGCCCGAATTTTCAGATAAATTCGGGCTGAGAAGCCGCCAAAGCGCTTCATCTCGCACTTTATGTGTATTTTTGCTCACCGCTATGAAAAATATCCCAACAAAAGAGGGGTATGTGTAAAACTCAATGGTTTAATAAGACACAAAATTACGTGCCATGAAGCAGATACTGAGCCTTTTTGCCCTTTTCTTTTTGCTCTCCGGCTGCGGGCAGGAAAAAGAAGAAGGCATTGAGACCGTACCGGCTGATGGGAAAATCTCTTCCATCATCCGAAACCCCGTATCCGCCAACAGGGTTCAAGATACCGTTAACGTGGCAAAAATAACCTTTGCCGAAAAGAGCTTTGACTTTGGCACCGTCAAACAGGGAGAAAAAGTAACCCACGTTTTTGAATTCACCAACACGGGGCGCATCCCCCTGCTCATCAGCGATGCCCGCTCCACCTGTGGCTGCACCGTGCCCGAATGGCCGCGCGAGGCCATCCCCCCGGGAGAAAAAGGCAGCATCAAAGTGGTCTTTAACACTGCCGGCAAGCACGACCAACAAAAAAAGCCCGTAACCATTACAGCCAACACCTACCCGTCTGAAACAGTCATTCAACTGACGGGCTTCGTAGAGGCCGATGACCAATAAACCTTCCAAAACAAAACCACAATCACATGGATTTTTTACTGCTGCAAAGCCAACCCTCGCCCTACGGCAACCTCATTTTTCTCGCCCTGCTCTTTGGCGTCTTCTGGTTCTTTCTGATCAGACCCCAGGCCAAGCGCCAAAAAGAACAAAGACAATTTGCCGACTCCATCCAAAAAGGCGATGAAGTCGTTACCTCCGGAGGCATCGTAGGCCGCGTCAATAAAATAGAAGGACCCATCATTACCCTCGAAACAGCCAACAAAACCTACCTGCGCGTCCTCCGCAGCGTCATCTCCAAAGAAATGACCGAAGCACTGCGCCAGGCAGGTGAAAAAGAAGAAAAGTAAGCGCAATATGTCGGAAAGGACCTCTCCCTACCCCGCCTTGCGCTCAGACCGCTGGCTCCTCGCTATATGCATGGGGCTGTCGCTTGTGCTTTGGCTGATCACAAAAATGGGGCAAAATTACGACTATGCCTACACCATAGAACTGGAGTACCATTTGCCGGAAGGATTCGCCTTTCGGCAAATGCCTCCACGCCAATTGACCCTCTATGTAAACGGCAGTGGCTGGAATATGCTGAAATACAACATCGCCGGAAAAAAGAAAAAAAGACTACGCATCGAAATCACTCAAACGACCGACCACACCCTCTTCCCCAGCCGCATCAAAACGCAAATCAATAAATCTCTGCGAAACTTCAACCTCAGCATGATTTCCTCATCGCCGGAAGTGCTGGAAATCTACCCCGACACCCTCGTCCAAAAGAAAGTACCTCTGGTCTTGCAAGGCAAACTCCAAACAAGCCCCATTCGACACCTGCTTCACCCGCCGGTATTGAAGCCCGACTCGGTAAACATCCAGGGGGCCAAGAGCCTGGTTGAGGGAATCACCCAATGGCCTACAGTTAAAATAGAAAAAACAAACATAGACAAATCCATGCAGATACCCATAAAAGTCGCCCCTCCTGAAAATGAATTATTAAAAGTCAGCCCGCAAGAGGTAAATTTGCTTATCGAAGTAGAAGACCTGCTGCAAAAGGAATTTTTTGTGCCGGTAAAAATTGTAAACCCGCCACAGAGCGACAGCCTGGCTATATTTCCCGCTCAGGTACAAGTCAAAACTTCTGTCGGCAGGTCTTACTACGACAGCCTTCAGCCCACAGATTTTGAAGTCATAGCCGACTTCTCCCAGGTAAAGCCGGGCTCAGACCAAACAACGCTGGCTTTGCAATGGGGCAAACAACCGGCTTATGTCGAATCGGCCGCCTTCTCTCCCCAGGCCATTGAACTGCGCCTCTTTAAAAAGGAAGAGTAGCCCTCAGCATCTCCCGCTTTCCGGGCGGCCCGGGCAGGCGCTCCACCTCAAAACCCGCAGCCTGCAAACGCCTGCGAAAAGCCCCCTGGGCAGAAAAGGTCGTCAGCACTCCTCCGGGCCGCATGGCCCTGCGCACTTTTTTCACCATCTCCGTGCTCCAGCAATCGGGCTGTACGGAAGGTGCAAAAGCATCGTAATACACCAGTTCGTAAGCCGCTTCATCGCTCAGCTCCTCAAAAAAACCGTGACGCTTTTCCAGGCTCATCTTAGTCTCTCCTCCCATGCGACTGGTCGAAAGGCTGCCAACTTTGCCCCAGGGAAGACGGTGCATCTCCATAAAAAGTGCAGATTCCGCCTCCGTTAAAGACAAGACCGAAGCATAGTTCAGGCGGGCCGCAAGCTCCGCATCAATGGGATAAGCCTCTATGGCTGCATAGTGGATAGACAAGCCCCGTTCAAGGGCATACAGCAGGCTCAAAAGAGCATTCAGCCCCGTGCCGAAACCCAGTTCGAGTATGGATAGCTCACTTGCCCCGTTATAACGCTCATGGGCATGGGCCAAACCCGCCCGGATATACACATGCGAAGACTCCTGCACTGCACCGTGCAGAGAGTGATAGCTCTCCCCAAAAAGAGGTGAGCGGAGGCTGTGGGAGCCATCCGAAGTGAGAATGAGGTCAGGGCCGGAGTCCGCCATGAAGCGCTTCTTCAAGAGCAGGAACGCTGATAGCAAGGTGAGAGCTGTCATAAATGCAAACACCATCCGAAATCACCAACACCTGAGGGGATTCGTGCCTTACGCCAAAGCGCTCGGCAATGGCATTCGACAGCGAGCGAAAGCGAATGAGGTCCAGATAATAAGGCCTCCATTGACTTTCGTCAAATGACCACTTGCTCTCCAATCGCTCTTTGGCCATAGCGCTCAAAGGGCAGCGCGTGCTGTGCTTGAAAATCATGCACAACTGCTCCTTGGACGCAGCGAGGAGTTCCTCCAGGCCGGCCATATCTTCAAGCGGAATCCAGGAAATTTTTGACACGATGTTTCGGATGTTTAAGGCAGCAGCGCCTCCAAAAGATCTCCGGCTACAGCAGGGGCTGCACCTTCTTCCAGAGACCAGGTGGGACAACCATAGCCGCGGTTGCAGGAAGTTGCGGAGAAGACAAGAGCTGCAAAAGCAAAAAGGACGAGGATTTTCTTAACTGATTTCATCACGTCTGGGTTTTAAATATGTTCAGGGAAATAGTAAGTATGAAGCAGCAAAAACTGCGCCAAATCTTTTATGGTGTCGGAACAGAAATCTCCATTTTCCGGAATCACTTCCATTTGCAAGGCAAAGATATAAAAAAGAGGAGGAATGCCGGACATTCCTCCTCTTTTTTATGCATACGACATCAATACTTGATGTTGAAAGTATAGCTGTCA
The DNA here is from genome assembly GCA_027030635.1 of Saprospiraceae bacterium. GTDB lineage: Bacteria > Bacteroidota > Bacteroidia > Chitinophagales > Saprospiraceae > WGBN01. The sequence goes on from JALVES010000491.1 coordinate 14,501, forward strand.
GCGTTGTCATTGGGGGTAATCGTAATGTCGGTAACCTCCAACAAGTAGTAACGGCCATCGCGAAGCACGAAGAAGATATCACCTACTTCCACTACATCGCTCATGGGCTCGTTGTTGGCATTTTCGGCGGGCAGCGCCTCACCATCTTCAAAGAAAGCCTGGATTTCCTCTTTGGTAGCCACATCTGCAAAGCTGAAATCAGAGGGGAAGTTGGCACCCGGCGTGCGGATTTCCGAGCCATTCATGGGCGAGATGCGGCGAATCCAGTTTTGGTCATTCGGCAGGCTGAGGTCAATACCGTTGTCTTTGATTTCGGCATTGGTGTCGCTGGGCTGCGTGCCCGTGCCGGTACCATCGTCCAAATCCAGGCCTCCCGTACCTGCGGGGCCTGCCTGGTTGAGCAATACGCCGGTCAGCGTCATGTCAATGGGCGTACCGCCAAACTCAGCCGTAACGGCAATGGTTTGCGTTGCTACCTTGTCATTCACGTCAGACACCTCAAAGGTGTAGTCATGCGTGGCATACTCATCGTGAACGTCAATCAAAACCTCAATTTCGAAGCCGTTCACCAGATCACCCAGCAAGAGGAAGGGGTTGTTTACGGTCAGGGCATTGCCCGTGCGCAGGTCCTTCATAATGAGGCGATCTACGGAAACATTGACGCCATTGTCTTTGATGGTCAAAACCTTCAAATCACCACTGCCTTTAGAGGCCTCCAGGCCAAAAGGCACGTAAGTAGCCGTATCGTTGATGGTGAAATCCGTCGTGAAATAAGGCGTCTGGTCCAGCGGGCTCTCAGACAACAAATTGAGGCTGGGGCCAACAACCACAGGCTCGTCGGGATTACAACCCGTATCTGTCAAAGTAATGGCGAACAAGCCAGCCAGAGCGAATAGAAAGAAAAATTTTTTCATTTTCATTGGTTCGTTTTAAAGTTAAAAAAGGAGTGTCTCAAAAATACAGTTGCCTTTTTTCAGGCATACCGCTGTGAAACTCACCCCATTAACGAATGAGAGCTCCAAATAGTTGTTTTCCACGTAGAAAAAAATGTGCTTATCTTTGCCGGCAAAAACATGGCCTTCCACAAGACGCCTTTTGAGGGTTTGCAGGTCTTCGAGCCCCGCAGATTTGAAGACGAACGCGGTTATTTCTACGAGAGCTACAACCGCAGGCTTTTCGAAGAAAACGGCATCCACAGCAAATTCGTCCAGGACAATCAGGCCTTTTCGACCCGCGGCGTATTGCGTGGCCTGCACTTCCAACGCCCGCCCTATGCCCAGGCCAAACTGGTGCGCGTAGTGCGGGGTGAAGTGTTGGATGTGGTGGTGGACCTGCGCAGAGAACAACCCACTTTCGGGAAATGGTTCGCCATTCGCCTCAGCGAAGAAAATCACAAACAGCTCTATGTCCCCCGGGGATTTGCCCACGGCTACCTCGTGCTCAGCCCCGAAGCCCTGTTTCTCTACAAATGCGACAACTATTACGCCCCCGAGTACGAAGCCGGCATTCGATATGACGATTCACAGTTAAACATCCAATGGGAGTTTCCCGCCGATCAAATGATCGTTTCTGAAAAAGACCGGGGGCTCCCCACTTTTGAAGAACTCAATTTCCTCACCCATGGCTTCTGATTCCATCCACATACTCGTTACGGGAGCAGACGGGCAATTGGGTCTTGCCTTTCGGCAAATAAAAACCGCCGCACCTCAGCACTACCGCTTCACCTTTGCCAACCGCAAAACGCTGGACCTCAGCAACTCCCAGGCAGTACAAAAAGCCCTGCAGAATACAGATTACTGCATCAACTGTGCTGCCTATACCGCCGTGGACCGGGCCGAAAAAGAAAAGGAAGCGGCCTTTGCCATCAATGCCGAAGCCGTAAAACATTTGGCGAAAGCCTGCAAACAAAACAACACCAAGCTCATTCACTTTTCGACCGACTACGTTTATGACAGTGGTCAAACAAAACCTTATCTCGAAAGCGAGCCCGTACACCCACGCAGCATCTATGCCCAAAGCAAGTGGCAGGGCGAGGAATACGCCTTACAGGAACAACAGGATACCATCATATTGCGTACATCCTGGCTTTTTTCGCCTTTCGGCAAAAATTTTTACACGAGCATGCTGCGCCTTGGGCAGGAGCGCGAAGAGTTGGGTGTGGTTTACGACCAGATCGGCACGCCTACCTCGGCCCTGCATTTGGCGAAAGCCGTACTCCACATCATCCAAAAAATAGAGCAAGGACTTCCGGCCTGGCAGGGCATCTACAACTTCAGCAATGAAGGCGTGGCCAGTTGGTACGACTTTGCCCATGAGATTATGCGTCTGCATCAGATCGGTTGCCGCGTTTATCCCATACGCACGGAAGCCTTCCCGCGACCGGCACCACGGCCTGCTTTCAGTCTTATGGATAAAAGCAAAATTTGTTCGACCTTTGCCTTGGATATACAGCATTGGACAGAAGCTGTGGAAGAGCTGAAAAACACCCATGTGGAATAGAATTCATATATGGTATCGCTACCTGCGCCGCCAGGCACGCCTGCTCACTGAGCGGATTCATCCCAGCAACTATCGCATGGTTTTGGCGGTGATCATCGGCATTGTCTCCGGCTTAATGGCGGTCACGCTCAAAATCGCCGTGCGCAGTATTGAGGCTTGGTTAGAAAAGCAGGATGTACAAAGCGGGCATTACGCCTATGTACTCTTCCCCATCATCGGCATCGCCCTGACCTGGATTTTTGTCAGGTGGATTTTGCGCAAAAAATTAGATACCAGCCTCACACAGTTGATCTATTCCATTTATGCCAAGCGGGTCAATCTGCCGGGCTATGAGATGTATGCCCATGCCGTGAGCAGCGCCCTCACCGTAGGTTTTGGCGGATCGGCCGGATTGGAGGCCCCCATCGTGCGCACCAGCTCAGCCATCGGCAGCAACCTGGCCGGCTTCATACGGGCGGGCAGGCCCAAACGCATCCTCTTCATGGCCTGTGGAACAGCCGCCGGCATGGCCGCCATCTTTAACACGCCTGTTGCAGGTGTAATTTTCGCATTTGAAGTACTCATGTTAGACCTGGCGGTCAATGCCTTCATCCCTTTGCTCATCTCAGCAGCTTCGGGAGCCGTGATAGGCAGAATGCTTTATCCGGGACAAATTATTTTCTTCCGGACAGAGGGCTGGACACCGGAGGCCGTGCCCTTTTATGCCCTGCTCGGCATATTGTGCGGCTTGCTGTCTGTACTCTTTATTCGGTTTTACCTGAGCAGGATGCAGTGCTTTGCGAGACGCAGTCAAAAAAGTCGCCTCGGTTTTTTTGCACTTGGCGCTGTGGTTCTGGGCGCGCTGATCTATCTCATGCCTCCGCTCTACGGTGAAGGCTACTCAGTGGTCAATTATTTGCTGGAGGGCAAATACGAGAATCTGCTCAACCACACCTTCTTTTATCAGTTTACGGGCAACAGTGGCTTTTTAATCGCCTTTGCTTTTTTGCTCATCTTTGCCAAAGCGCTGGCAACTTCCATCACCATTGGCATCGGAGGGCATGGTGGCATTTTTGCACCATCCATGTTTATGGGAGCCATGCTGGGGTTCACCTTCGCCTATTCACTAAACAGCCTGGGGGTCGTCAGCTTATCAGAAGCCAACTTTATTGCCGTGGCCATGGCCGGCACCCTCAGTGGCGTCATCAAAGCCCCTTTAACAGGAATATTCCTGATCGCTGAAATTACCGGAGGCTACTCGCTCATCGTGCCGTTGATGATCGTATCGGCAGTGTCTTACTTTGTCGCTTATTTTTTCGAGCCCCACTCCATCTTCACCAAAGACCTCGCCAACAAAGGCCTGTGGGTACCACCCCACGAACGCGACAAGCACATCCTCAAACACATGAATCTGGAGAAATTGGTGGAGACCAATTTCCACATTCTGTACCCCAATCAAACACTGGGGCAATTCGTAAAAATCATTTCCAAATCTCACCGAAACCTCTTCCCCGTCGTAGATGAAGACGGATACTTTCTTGGAGTCGTCCTGTTAGATGATGTGCGCAACCGCATGTTCGACCAGCAACAATACGACAAATTGCACATCCGCGATTTCATGCACATGCCCCAAACCACCGTGGACATTACGGACCCCATGGACAGCGTCATGGAAAAATTCGACTACTACAACATCTGGAACATTCCGGTGCTGCGCTCGGGACGCTACATGGGCTTTGTCTCCAAATCATCGGTCTTTAACCGCTATCGCGAGTTGCTCAAAAATCAGAGTGAAGGGATTTAAAATATTTATTCAAAACAATGGTTCATTAAGTTTTGAGATGGCAATATGCCCGGAGTTCAGCGAAGTTCCAATGATCCCTTTATTTTTTTTCAACTCAGGCTTGATTTCAAAGTTGCATAAAATAAATGACACCATCTGACAATTGAACCTTTGCTAAAACCCGCGAAAATCCGCTGCACCCGCGAAAATCTTTAGGCTGAGCTTGCCGAAGTCCGCGTTCTATTAAGGCATTGCTGTTTGCATCAATAGCCAATAGAACGCGGATGACGCGGATGACGCGGGTTCTCGCGGGTTTAAGCCGGTTCAACTTGATGGCTTGGTTTTTGGTGGAAACAGGCAGCCAAAAACTTAATGAACCATTTCAAAAACTAACTTATCTTTATTCTTCACTTTGGCCAGAATCTGCGTACCCGGCTTAAAGCGCTGCGCGATGATGTCGCGGGAGAGTTCGTCTATCAATTCGCGTTGCAGTACGCGCTTGAGGGGCCTGGCGCCAAATTGAGGGTCGTAGCCCCGCTCCACCAAAAAGTCCACAGCCTCATCGGAGAGGCGGATGCTCAGCTCTTTGTCGGCCAGATATTTTTCGACCTTGTGCATCAACAAGCCGAGGATTTTTTTGATTTCCTCTTTCGTCAGTGGCAGAAACATGATGCGCTCGTCAATGCGGTTGATGAATTCCGGACGCAGGTTTTCCTTGAGTCGGTTAAAGACTTCTTCTTTGGTTGTGGCAAT
>JALVES010000492.1 GCA_027030635.1 Saprospiraceae bacterium
TGTAGCTATGGGATGGGGGCAGGCCGTACAGCTCAGCGTGGGGTCGTCTTCCCAAAAGATGTTGTCGCTGGCGCCGATGATGCCCAACTCAACAGCCTGACCGGCGCAGATGGCCGTATCGCCTCCTTCCACCTGAAAACCGGGTGCCTGCAAAACGGCAGGATCGGAAGGCGACCAATCTATCTGGATGTTGCCGCTCTGAATGGCATTGCCCCAGTCGTTGATCAGCACGGCATAAACCTCGCCCTCCTGGCATTGAATGGTCGAACAAAAATCATCGCCACCGGCGCCGCCGCCCGGCCCGCAATCGTAGGGGTCTGTAACGGGTGCGCCCGTAACAGGATGAATGTCCGCCAGGCCCGTGGGGTCAGCACCGGCCGCCCAGGAAGAACGCACCGGCTGGTTGTGGTTGATGTAGTCTATCACATCGGCCTGGTTGTTGCAGACTTCGTCCTGGCTGAAAGGCCCCCAGACGTTGAAGTCTATATCGGAGGCTTCGGCAGGATCAGACGCCTGCACGATAAATCCAAAGGGGCCGTCAGCCGTTGCCTGAATGGTGAACCAATAGAAGTTGGGCTGGGCAGCGCCGGTATTCAACCAGCAGCCGTCGTTTTCGCCCGGATTGAATTCGATGTCCTGAAATCCCTGGCTGAAGTGAAATACCGAGGGCAGGTTGCTGACGGTATCCAGGCAGCCGTTCAAGGGATTGCAAAGCGCATCGGCCAGGGCCGGCGAAAGCGCACATTCCGCTTCCTGTATGGTGATGGTGTAATCCGTACAGCCCTGAGGATTGGCGACGACGATGTAATAATCGCCCTCCGTTTCAAAATTCACACTGGGGATGTTTCCGGCAGCGGAAAAGCCCAGGCAGGCGCTGGCGGGGTCCGTGGGCGGGCCGTCCAGTACCAGCACGCCCGTACCCGCCTCGGCATTGGAAATCTGAATGGAAGCGCAAAAATCCAAGCCTCCCGGACTGTGGTAGAGGTAAACCTGCTCGGGGCCGTTCAAAAAGGTTTGTCCCATACAGGAAGTCTGGTTGAAGGTCGCAGCATCGTCGCAGGTGGTTCCGCTTTCGCTAAACGGGATAGAGGCTATCGAAGGCGGGCTGAAAGCCGAGCTGTTGCAGGCTGCAGGGCTGCATTGCCAGGTCAGTTCAAAACCCGCATCGGTAGTGAAAAAGTCGGAGGTAAACTCTACGGTAAGGCAAGGCGAAGTGGCCTGTATCTCTAAATCGTTGCCATTTGAAGCCCCCGTCAAACTGGCGATCTGCGTAGCATTTACATCCGGCCCGGCATAGAAGTTGAGGAAATCGCCCGCACCGATATTCTGCGATACCATGTCTATACTGATGCACGCATGAGGGTCATTGGGGCAAATGGTAAAGGTGTAATTTTCTCCATTCATATAGGGCTCATCCGGGCCTCCCGAATCGAACAAAGTGCCGTAGCAAGCCCCTGTGGAAGGGGTATCCCCGATGTTGATGGCCGGCACATACTCATCTACGCAAAGCTGAAAAGTCCCCCAATTGGGAGAGGCCGAGGCCGAATAATCGGTAACGCGTATGAAATACGTCAGGCCGGGCGTCAGGCCAAAGACATCAATCACAGAGACGCTCTCGCCCAGGTCAGCGGCATTGCAGGCCAACTCCTGCAGGCCGTCAAATTCGCAATCGCCGCGGTAAAGCGCTACCTGAGGCTGAAAAAGAGGCGTAGAGCCGGCCCCATCCGTAATCCCTGTAACGGTGATGGTGTAATCCACAAAAGCAGCGGTAGCCACAAAGGAAAACCACACATCGTGCTGCATGGGGCCGAAACCGGAGCAGTTGCCGCTTTGGGGAATGTTGTCGTTGCCCACCTCGCTGGCTGTGGCATCCACATTGGTATAGAAAACATCTGAAGGGCAAAAGGGCGCCTCGCCGAGGTCTATCAGCCCCGGGCAGTCATCATTCACAGGCTGCGCAAAAATGCCGGACAGGCCAAGTATGGAAAACAGAAGGGTAAAAGTAGCAATCCTCTTCATAGATAGTTTGTTGTGATGATCAAGCACACATTTCCGCGTAAAAGTAAGAAACCTCCTCAAATACCGAAGACAGGATTCAAATCAAATGTAAGCCAAAATGCAAAAGCGCATTTCTGATATAAAGAAAAAAAAGCATTTGCCGAAAGGCGACAAATGGCGTTTTCGTCTCCCCAAAACGAGCATTTTCACAGGCTTTTCTGCCAAAGCCCCTCTACACAATCCGGCCCCACAGGATAAGAAATTCCCCAAAATTTGGATTACAGAAAAAAGGACTGTACTTTTGGCATCAAATTTCCCAAGTGAAATTTAACCACACAAACTACACCTGACCCCTCGCAACAACTACAGATTAAAAAACACTTCATCCAAAGGCATTTATGAGAAGTTTCTACCTCTTTGTCATGGCAGCGCTGCTTTTGCCTGCTTTGAGTTTTGCCCAGCCCTGTGAATGCACCAACTGCCCGGTACCCATCATGGACAACAACACTTTTTTTGGCTATCTTGACGTCAGCGTCTCAGGGCCTAACGACTTGGGGCAGTGCCCTTTGCAACAAGTTTGTTTCCAAATTACTCACACCTGGGTAGGAGACCTCTCTGTCTCGCTCATTTCTCCCTCCGGCCTCAACTACCTCGTCATGGCCGATGTGGATAACAACTTTGGTGGTTGTGGGACCAACAGCGACAACATTGACGTCTGCATAGATGTTGGCACAGGAAACCCTCTGACCAACAACACTGAGTACATGTGCAATGGCGGCAATCCCTGCCTGGTCGGCAACTGGACCGTGCCCTGCGGAGGCGTTACCGACCCCGTTGGCGGAGCCCTGCAGGCGCCCAACTGCGACTTGAATGACTTTAACGTACCGGGAGACCCCGCCAATGGTACTTGGACTTTGGTCATCAATGACATCTGCCCACAAGATATAGGTACGCTCGATGCCTGGAGCCTCGTCTTTGCCTGCGGAATCAATAACTGCGTTACCTGCGAAGCCGATGGAGGAACCCTCAACCAACCCGATGTCTCCGGCTGCTTACCCACCCCGGGACTCAACCTGAGCATCACCCCAAGCTATCCCTCCGGCACCCCACCTCCACCCTCCGAATACTCCTATACCTTCGTCTATTCTCTCAACGGCATCATCATGGGCTTCGTCAATGGCCCCAACTTAAACAACCTGCCACCGGGCACCTACCAAGTCTGCGGCCTGTCTTACCTGACCGCAGACGCCGGCCTCTACAACGTCTATATCGGGCAACCCTATAGCAACCTCGTCAATGATCTCAACAGCGCATCAGCGGGCTTTTGCGGTGACCTTTCCACAGATTGCTTTAATGCCACCATCTACCCCTTCATTCCCCCTACCATCATAGATACTACCATGTGCCTCGGAGATTGCTTCACCGCTCCCACCGGCGTACAGTGCTGCGCTCCGGGAGGATGCCAATATACCTTGCAAGGCACCGGCGGATGTGACAGCCTTGTCATCGTCAATATCACACCCATACCCCCCGACAATGTACAAATCACCGAAACCGTCTGCCCCAACGAATGCATCAACATTGCCGGCACAGATTATTGCCCGCCGGGCACCTATGTCCTCCAACTCACCAACCAACAAGGTTGTGACAGCATCGTAACCCTTACCGTACTGCCCGTGCCCGTAGCAGCCGTTATCAACCCGCCCCCGCCCATCACCTGTGATATCCCCGTAGTACAACTCATCGGCTCCAACTCCATAGGCAGTACCTACGAATGGCAAGATAGCAACGGCCAAACCCTGGGCAACCTGCCCACCCTTGCTGTTAATACTGCCGGCACTTACAGCCTCATCGTCGGCAACACCCTCAATGGCGTAACCTGCTTCGATACCGCCCAGGTTACCGTGGTCGAAAACCTCATCCTCCCCGACCCGCCCGTCCTCTCCGGGCCCCTGTCAGCCTGCCCTGGAGACAACACTTCTTACTCCATCACAAACATCCAACCAGACGTAACCTACAACTGGACCATACCGGCCGGAGCGACCATCCTCTCCGGCGGAAACGGCTTCCCGGGCATCACCCTGCAATGGGACAACCCGCCGGGCGGAGACGTCTGCGCCACCGCCACCAGCTCCTGTGCAACCAGCAACCCGGGCTGCATCACGGTCTCCATAGATTCCATACCTCCCATCGGCAACATCTCCGGCAACGACATCATCTGCGCCGGAGCCATGGAAACTTACAGCATCCCGGCCGTGCCGGGAGCTGTCAGCTATACCTGGACGACCTCCTGTGGCAGCATCGTCTCCGGCCAGGGCACCGAAGCCATCCAGATAGATTGGACGGGCTGCAACAACGGCGGCCAAATCTGTGTCATGGCACAAGTCAATTGTGGCAGCACAAGCCAAACCTGCATGGACGTCTCTGCCACAACTGCACCTGCAACGCCTGTGCTCAACGGGCCGACAACAGGCTGCTTCGGAGGCATAGACACCTTCTGCGTAAATGCCGACCCCAACGTCAGCTCCTACAACTGGAGCTTCAACAACCTCAATGCCACCATCACCTCCGGCCAGGGCACCAACTGCATCACCGTCTCCTGGAACGACGGCAACCAACTTGGCGAGGTCTGCGTCGAAGCCGTCAATGACTGTGGCAGCAGCCCCCAAAGCTGCATCCCTGTTATTGTACCGGATTACGTCCCCCCCTTTGTAATCGGTCCCGATACCCTCTGCACCAACGACACCGCCGTTTACACAGCCGGCGACATCATAGACAACTGGGTGGTTGACTGCGGCACCATCATCGCCTCCGATCCCGTCAGCATCACCGTCGTCTGGAATGCCGGCACCACCAACTGCCAGGTCTGCGCCACCACCCAACAATGCTTCGGGCCCGAAACCTTCTGCCTGCCCGTAAGCGTCCTCAATCCGCCTGCGCCCAATGCAGGGCCCGATGACGCCATCTGCGGCCTCAGCATACAACTCAATGCCACAGGCAACGGCCAGTGGAGCACGAACAGCGGCCCGGGCAACGCCGCCTTTAGCGACCCCGCCGACCCCACAGCGCAAGTAACCGTAGATACTTATGGCAGCTACACCTTCACCTGGACGGCAGACAACGGCTATTGCACCGGCAGCGATGAGGTGCAAATAGACTTCAACTCCAATCCCGCCATTGTCAGTGCCATAGATGAGCTCTGCTCAATTGATTCGCTTTTCTATACCGTCAGCTTCACCATTGGCAACGGGCAGGCGCCCTATTCCGTAACGGGTTCTGTTTCTGGCACCCTTTCGGGAAATGCCTTTACCTCCGACCCCATACCCAGCGGCATGCCTTATTCCTTCGACATCACCGATGTCAACGGCTGCGGCCCCTACCAGCTCAATGGCGCACACCAGTGCTTCTGCACCACCGACGCGGGCAGCATGGACAGCAATTTGGCGGAAGCCTGTGAAGACGAAACCATCACCGTCAACCCCGCTACGGGAGTACAGCTCGACCCCGAGGACATCCTCATCTATGTGCTGCAAGACCAGCCCGACAGCCTCGGCAACGTCTTCGCCAGCTCACCCGTGCCCTCTTTCAATCTGCAGCCGGGCATGAACACCGATGTAACCTACTACATCGCAGCCGCTGCCGGCAACGACCTCGATGCCGACGGGCAAATAGACAACAGCGACCCCTGTATAGACATCTCCAACGGCCAGCCCGTCATCTGGCACGCTTACCCCGTTGCCAATGCAGGGCCCGACGATACCATCTGCGGCCTCAGCATACAACTCAACGCCGCGCCCTCCATCGGCAACGGCCAGTGGAGCATGAGCAGCGGCCCGGGCAACGCCGCCTTTGCCAACAATACCGACCCCGCTACACAGGTTACCGTAGATGCCTACGGCAGCTACACCTTCACCTGGATGGAAGACAACAACTCCTGCACCGACCAGGATGAGGTGCTCATCACTTTCAACGACTCACCCGTGGCCGACAGCCCTGTAGCCTCCTGCGACCTGCTCAACCTCAGCTACACCATCACCTTCAACATCTCCGGAGGTACGCCACCCTATGCCGTCAGCGGCTCGGTTTCGGGCACCCTTTCGGGAAATGCCTTTACCTCCGACCCCATACCCGCAGGAAGCAGCTACAACTTCGACATCACCGACGCCAACGGCTGCGGCCCCTACCAGCTCAGCGGCTCGCACGAATGCCCCTGCACCACCGACGCGGGCAGCATGGACAGCAATTTGGCGGAAGCCTGTGAAGACGAAACCATCACCGTCAACCCCGCTACGGGAGCGCAGCTCGACCCCGA
>JALVES010000493.1 GCA_027030635.1 Saprospiraceae bacterium
AGGCCTGCCCATCCACAGCCAAACGCCCGAAGAAATCGCGGTGAGCATTGCGGCGGAATATGTGGGAATGGGGAGGGGGTGAAATTGTTGTCGGTTGTCGGTTGTCTGTTGTCGGTTGTCTGTTGTCCGTTGTCTGTTGTCCGTTGTCTGTTGTCCGTTGTCGGTTGTCGGTTGTCTGTTGGCGGGAGCTGAAAAATCTGTGTCAATCTGTGTAATCTGTGGATCGAATCGGTGGAAGCGGTGGAAGCGGTGAAAGCGGTTGAATCGGTTGAATCGGTTGAATCGGTTGAATCGCGTGCTTTAGCGCACGTAAGATGCGGCAAAAAACCATAAACCGATGACCGTAAACAGTAAACTAAAAAAGCGCTAAACACCAAACACTAAACAATAACCCATCAAGCAATGAGCACCCAATAAAAAAACTGTAAACTGACAACTGTAAACCGTAAACAAAAAAACACTAAACACTAAACACTAAACGCTAAACAAAAAAACTGTAAACTGTAAACTGTAAACTGTAAACTGTAAACTAAAAACACTAAACACTAAACGCTAAACGCTAAACACTAAACCCTCAAAAAGCCATCCACATCATAGCAAAGCAGCTTAAATCCCGGATAGGCACGCAGGAATTTTTCATACTGCTTTGGCTTAAAGTTCTTTTTATCCCATTTGACTTCTATGGCCAGGCCTTCTTCGAAGCCTGATTCAAGGACAAAGTCAATTTCGTTGCCTGTAGTCGTTCGCCAGTAGTGGATTTGGTCTAAGGGGTAGGAGAGTCTCAGGTGCATAAAGTAGTATTGCTCCAAAAGTGCTTCTTTATCGGCTCTGGATTCTACCGCTGAGAACCTGTTTAACAGGGCGTTGCGCAGGCCTATATCGTTGAAAAAGACTTTGGGCATTTTGATCAACTCCTTCCGGACATTTCTGTAATAAGGTCTTATGAGAGCAATGTGAAAACACTTTTCCAGGACATACAGGTAGTGATCTACGGTCTTGTTGTCCACCTGAATGGTGCGGGCCAGTTCTTGTTTGTTGAGCAGATTGCCCACCTGGTCGGCCAGCAACTGGAAGAGCAGGTAAAATTTGCTTTCCATGCTGACGCCCGATTCCAGCAAATCCCGCTTGACATAGGAGTTTTTGAGTTCTTCCAGCAAGAACTTCTTTTCAGACTCATCATCCTGAAGCACCACGGCAGGGTAGCCTCCATAAGTCAAATACTCGTAAAACATCAGGCGCAAATCGGTCATGTAGGGAGAGATGTAGTCCTCTCTTTCCCGTAGTGTCAACAGCTCATCTAACAGATGCTGCTCACCCTTAAAGTGCAGCATCTCAGAAAAAGACAAAGGGTGCAAAACGAAGACGCGCTTCCGGCCCGCAAGCGAATCCTTAAATTGCCTGTCAATATAAAAAGCACTGCTGCCCGTAGCGACGATCTTCAGATTCCCCTCATAAGTGTCATACAGGTATTTGAGGAAGTGAGCGGGCTTTTTGGCATACTGCACTTCGTCAATCAACAGCACCAAGCGCTTCTGCTGCTGCCCTTCTATCACCGGCAAAGGCTTGCTGCCCGTAAACATGAAGATCTTGTCCGGATGCCCGTCAACGGCCTCCAGAATTTGTGGGTTCTCAAAGGAGAGGAAGTAAACCTCCTCGCCCCGCTCCTTCAAATCTGCAAAGAGCATACGCAACAAAGAGGTCTTCCCCGTCTGCCGCGCTCCCGAAATGATGGTGAAGGCCTTGTCCGCAAAATGCTTCTCCACTGCTTTGTAAAGGTCTCTTTTTTTAAGCATATCCGGTCTTTTTAGACTTCAGACCCAAAAATAGCGGATTTTTTTGGATTTGCACTCCAAAATTATCCGGCATGGTATGACCTTGCGTGCTGAAGTACGCGGTACTACTCTCGGGTACGCGCGCTGAAGCACGCGGTACTAAGTGGGCGGCTAAAGCCACCCCAACGGGGCTAAACACTAAACACTAAACGCTAAACGCTAAACACTAAACACTAAACACTCCCCCCCTATAAACAGTCAACTGTAAACCGTAAACCGTAAACCAAAAACCTAAGCCGACAAAGCCATCCCATGCACTGCCTCGGCGATGCTTTCGATTTTCTTTTCATCCTCTACATGGCGGGCGATTTCGTCTATCCAGGAGACGATTTGGCGGCAGTCGTCTTCTTTGAGGCCGCGGGTGGTGATGGCGGCGGTGCCTATGCGGATGCCTGAGGTGATGAAGGGCGATTGGTCGTCGAAGGGCACCATGTTTTTGTTGACGGTGATGTCTGCTTTGCCCAAGGCTTCTTCCAATTGCTTGCCGGTAACGCCCTTGTTGCGCAGGTCTATGAGCATGAGGTGGTTGTCGGTGCCGCCGGAGATGATGTGGTAGCCCTTTTCGGCAAAGGCTTCGGCCATAGCCCGGGCATTGCTGATGACCTGACGGGCGTAGTCTTTAAACTCCGGTTGCAAGGCCTCGTAGAAGGCCACGGCTTTGGCTGCAATGACGTGCTCCAGAGGGCCGCCCTGCATGCCGGGGAAGACGCCGCTATTGAGGATGGCCGACATTTTAACGGGATTGCCCTTTTTGGTGGTGCGGCCCCAGGGATTGTCAAAATTTTTGCCCATCATGATGATGCCTCCGCGCGGGCCCCGCAGCGTTTTGTGCGTCGTGGAGGTTACGATATGACAGTGAGGCAAAGGGTCATTCAAAAGGCCGGCGGCAATGAGACCGGCGGGATGCGCAATGTCGGCCATGAGGAGCGCGCCCACGCTGTCCGCTATTTGGCGAAAGCCCTCATAATCCCAATCTCTGGAATAAGCCGAAGCTCCGCAAATGATCAACTTGGGCTTTTCGCGCTGAGCCACTTCTTCCACCTGCTTCATGTCTATGCGGCCGCTCTCGCGATCTACGCCGTAAAAAACGGCGCGGTAAGTCTTGCCCGAATAGCTGACCGGCGAGCCGTGCGTCAAGTGCCCGCCATGCGAAAGGTCGAAGCCGAGTATGGTATCTCCGGGCTTTAAACAAGCTAAATACACCGAAGCATTGGCCTGTGAGCCGGAGTGGGGTTGCACATTCGCATACGCTGCGCCGAACAACTCCTTCAGGCGATCTATGGCCAGTTGCTCGATTTGGTCCACCACCTCGCAACCTCCGTAGTAGCGCTTGCGGGGATAGCCCTCGGCATACTTGTTCGTCAGGCAGGAGCCCATGGCCTCCAAAACCTGCTCGCTGACAAAATTCTCCGAAGCGATCAACTCCAGGCCCCGCGCCTGCCGCTGAGCCTCCTCGGCAATGAGATCAAAAATGGCGGTGTCCCTTTTCATGGTCTGAGATTTTATGGCGCAAAGAAAAGGAAAAAAGCTCACTCAAGGCCTTTCAACATGGGGACAAAACGGAACCTCCCCTTGCGCGTTTCCTTAAATTCATTTGCCTTCCCGAAAGAGGCAAGGCCTCTTTGAGAGGCAGGCCTCCCTGAGGAGGCAGGCGACAGGCGATCAATCACATACATCTCCTGCACCTCCCCGGCACCCACAGGAACGACCATGCGCCCGCCTGTGGCGAGTTGCCCCGGCAAATTTTCGGGAACTTCCGGGGCTCCTGCCGTGACGAGAATCTTGTCGAAAGGTGCGCGCTCCGGCAATCCTTCAAAACCATCGCGCAAGTAAACGTGCAGCTTGCCCGGACGCAGTTTGGCCAACAGGCGGGAAGCGCGTTCGTACAAAGGACGCAGGCGCTCTACGGTATATACATCGGCCCCCAGCATGGCCAAAACGGCCGCCTGATAACCCGAACCCGTACCAATTTCCAATACCTTATCCCCGGGCTTCACCTCCAAAAGCTCCGTCTGATATGCCACGGTATAAGGCTGCGAAATCGTCTGCCCGCAATCTATGGGAAAGGGCTTGTCCTGATAGGCCTGCTCCTCAAAACCGCTGTCTATGAAATAATGACGGGGCAGGCGCTCCATCACCTCCAAAATGCGCTCATCTTTAATGCCCTTGCGGCGAAGTTCCTCCACCATCCGGCGTCTCAAACCCTTGTAGTAATAGTTGTCTTCCACTTTGTCGTATCTTTGCAGCGCTTTCACACTTATGACAGCACATTCAATGCAAACGCGCTTTTAGAGGAAGGCCGAAGTCATCTGATTTCCGTGCTTCCCAATCACGGCAAAAATACAAAAATGCAGCAGATTAAATTCGGCACCGACGGCTGGCGGGCCATCATTGCAGACGACTACACGGTAACCAATGTGCGACGCGTAGCTCAGGCTACGGCCCTTTGGATGAAAGAACGCGGACACGACAAAGCCGTTATCGGCTACGATTGCCGATTTGCGGGTAAACTGTTCGCAGAAAACAGCGCGCGGGTGCTGTGCTCCCATGGCATCAAGGTCTTTATGGACCCCAACTTCGCCTCTACGCCTATGGTCTCTCTCGGCGTAGTCAAGTTAGAGGCACAGGTGGGCATCGTCATCACGGCCAGTCACAACCCGCCGGCCTACAACGGCTTCAAACTGAAATCGGCTCTGGGCGGCCCCATGACACCTTCCCAAATAGCCGAAGTGGAAGCGCTGATTCCGGAAACGCCGGCAGATGACTTGCAGGATTTATCTGCCTTTCGGCAAATGAATTTGCTCGAAGAGGTCAATCTCGAAGAGCTGTACGTGGAGCATGCCAGAGCGCATTTCGACCTGGAGCGCATCAACAACTCCTTTCTGATGCCGGCCTACGACGCCATGTACGGGGCCGGCCAACGCGCCCTGCCGCGCCTCATTCCCAAAGCGCATTTGCTGCACTGCGAATACAACCCCTCCTTCCACGGCCAGGCGCCCGAGCCCATCGCCCGCAATTTGGGCGAATTGGCAGAATACATCAAAACCCATCCCGAAATCAACTGCGGGCTGGCCAACGATGGCGATGCCGACCGCATCGGCATGTTCGACGAAAAGGGCAACTTTGTGGACAGCCACCGCATTCTGCTCCTGCTGCTGCTCTACAAAGCCGGCTACCAAAAACAAACGGGCAAAGTGGCCATCACCTTCTCCGTAACCGACAAGATGAAACGCCTCGCAGAGCACTTCGGCCTGCCCTACGAGGTAACGCCCATAGGCTTCAAATACACCGCCGAAATCATGGCCCGCGAAAAAGTCCTGGTCGGGGGCGAAGAATCCGGCGGCATAGCCGTAGCCGGCCACATCCCCGAACGCGATGGCATCTGGATTGGCCTGGAGCTCTTCAACTTTATGGCCGAAACGGGCAAGACCCTCACCCAACTGCTGCAGGAAGTCTATGCCATCGTCGGCGATTTTTCTTACGACCGCTACGACCTGCACGTTACCGAAGACATCAAGCAAAGAGTGCTCGACAACTGCCAAAAAGGCCTCTACACCTCTTTCGGCGCTCACAAAGTCGGGCATGTCGAAGACCTCGACGGCTTTAAATTCTACTTCGACGAAAATCGCTGGGTGATGATCCGCCCCTCCGGCACGGAGCCGGTGCTGCGCGTCTATGCCCAGGCGCCCACCCGCGAAGAAACCATCGAAATTCTGGAAGACGTTTCTAAAATTCTAAAACAGGCATAAACCATGGCTCGCACAGAATCCACCATGTTGCCCCTCGGCACTCCGGCACCCGACTTTTGCCTGCCCGATACGGTCTCCGGCAAAACCGTTTGCCTCCAAGACGTAAAGACCGACAAAGGCCTGGTCGTCATGTTCATCTGCAACCACTGCCCCTATGTCGTACACGTCAACGACGAAATCGTGCGCCTTTCCAGGCAGTATCTGAAAAAAGGCATCGGCTTCGTCGCCATCAGCGCCAACGACGTGGAAAACTACCCCGACGATTCCCCCGAAAAAATGAAGGAAACAGCCCAAAAGCTCGGCTACCCCTTCCCCTACCTCTACGACGAAAGCCAGGACGTTGCCCGCGCCTACGACGCCGCCTGCACGCCCGATTTCTACCTCTTCGATGGAAACTTAAAACTCGTCTATCGCGGTCGCCTCGACGCCTCCCGCCCCCAAAGCGACATCCCCGTTACGGGCGAAGACCTGCGCCGCGCCTTAGACGCCCTGCTCGAAGGCCACCCCATAGACGAAAGGCAATATCCAAGCATGGGGTGTAACATTAAGTGGAAGAAAAATTCATGAAGTTTTTGCAACCAATGGTTCATTAAGTTTTTTGGCTACCTGTCTCCATCAGAAACCAAGCTATCAAGTTGAACCGGCTAAAAAATCTGTCAGATTGAGCCTGCCGAAATCCGCGAAAACCCGCGTCATCCGCGTCATCTGTCAGGCTGAGTTTG
>JALVES010000494.1 GCA_027030635.1 Saprospiraceae bacterium
GGCTTCAGTTGGGCGGGCTTTAGCCCGCCAATAAGTACAGCGGGCTTCAGCCCGCCCGTAAGTACAGCGGGCTTCAGCCCGCTAATTTGGCACAATCTTTGCACTTTCAAAAGAGCCGGCAGGCCTAAAGACTTACAGGCAGGCCCAAACATACTATGAGAAGAGTTTCAAGCCCGTCCTCGTTACTTTTCTCAAAACGCACACTATCGGAACACCACTCACAGGCTTCTTCTGCAAGGGGCTTAAGGGAGATTCTGTTTCTATTGTGTAAACCCAAAAAAACTGAGCTATGAGAAAAGACGAAGTACAATCCTGGCAAAAATCAGCGCTTCAGGCATGGATAAGTTTTCTGCTTTTGTTGCTGTTTTATTTGTTGTCGTTTGGGTGAGTACCCCCAAAAAGTTTGGGCGCATTACCGAAGCAATGCGCCCTCCCTTGATTAAACCCCAACTGCAAAATGTAATTCACAGAGCGGACTCAAACGGCCCGTTGTGATAAGAGATTTGAGGCGACTGACGCCGCCTCAGTGAAAATCTCTCTTTCTTCTCTTTCTGATGCAAAGATAGAGGCCTGCGGAAGCCTCAGTCAGTAACTCCGGTCACAAAAGGGAAAAAAATTGCAGGTCGGGGAATTTTTTCTCAGACTTCCAGCAATTCCACGCGGTTTCGGCCGAGTCGAATGCGGCCCGAGCGCTCCAATTGCTTGAGCAGGCGGGACACGGCCTCGCGGGAGGCGTTGATGTCGTCGGCGATTTGCTGGTGAGTAACCTCCACGACCGAAGAGCCCGTAACCTCCGCCTTGTTTTCGAGATAATCCAGCAGGCGGCTGTCCATTTTCATGAAGGCGATCTTATCTATGGTGCGTATCAACTCGAGCAGGCGGTCATCATAGGTTTTCATCACGAAGTTCTTCCAGCTCTGGTAGCGGCCCATCCATTCATCTACATAGCGGATGGGGACACCTATCAGCACGGTATCTTCTTCGGCAATGGTTTTGATGTAGCTGCGTTTGTGCATCATGCAGCAGGTAAAGGAGGCAGCACAGGTCTGACCTTTTTCCAGGTAGTACAAAAAGAGTTCGCGGCCGTTTTCGTCCTCGCGCATCACTTTGACCAGGCCGGAGACGATCAGGGGCACCTTTTTGACGTAGCTGCCGTATTCCATGATGACCTGGCCTTCACGGTAGTCGTAAACGCGGCCGTGTTCGGCAATTTCTTCCTGCAGGGCCTTTTCTGCTATGTGGGGGAAACCCTCACGCAGCAAATTCATGATGTTTTCTTCCATGGGTAACTCACAGTTGGGCGTTTCCTGCCTATGAAGCGGCGCTTTTCTCCTGCTGCTTCCAATCGGGCTCATAGCGGACGTTCATCGTCAGCCAAATGGCCCGCGACAGGCGGTAAAAATACACAAAAAGCAGTCCCCCGATCACAAAAAGCATCAAAAAAGAATGCAGCAGACTCCAATGCAGGCCCCAGCGGAAAAAAGCCACCACAGCCAGCGAAAACCAGCCCGTGATGATGTAGGAAATAAACATGGCCCCGTAGTAAAAGCCGGGCTCCGGCTCATAAGACTGCCCGCAAACCGGGCACGCTTTGTACATATCAAAGGGCTTCCTGAATGAAAAGGTAGCCGTGGGGTACAAATCGCCTTCCTGGCAACGCGGGCACTTAAAATGCAAGATGCTGTACATCCTGCTCCCTCTGGAAATCAAGCCCATAGGTGACATCAGATTTTAGTCATGGCAAATGCCATCACATGTTACACTCACAATGATCCAAGCAATGCAGCAACTGCGCCACGGCATGGGCCTTCAGAGAATACATCATACGACGCCCCTCTCGTTTGACCGACAAAATGCCCTTCAGACGCATGTTCTGCAGGTGATGCGAAGTAAGCGATTGCTCCGTATTCAGCGCTTCACAAATTTCTGATACCGACAAGCTGTCTGAGTGCTCCAACAGATGCACGATGCCCAAACGCACCGGATGCGCCACTGTCTTCAGAATGAAAGCCGCTTTCTCAAGCTTCTCGACCTCTTTCGCATCGACTTTGAAGTTGGGGTTCTGACTTTTCATACGGCAAAGATATGAAAAGATTTTCATATTTCTCCAATACTTGTTCTAATACTTAAAGACACTGCCGCTCCGGTATTTGCCGGAAGGCGACAAACAGACCCAGTAATACATGCCTTTCGGCAAATGTTGGAGCGAGTACGCCCAGGTTTGCCGGCCTGGCGGAATCGCCTCTTCGGCTTGCAAGCGCCCGGTCAGGTCGTACAGGCGCCAGATGACCTCTGTGGGCAAAGGCCCTGAGAAACTCCAAACCACTTCACCCTGCGTGGGATTCGGGAAAACGCGCACCTCCAAAGCCTCTTCGCCTGCCTCAGCAACGGCCACCGGCCACTGAACCTCTACCCTGCCGATCGCAGCCGAGGAACAACCGCCGGCCCCAAAAACCCATTGCGTAACAGCATAGCTGCCGGCATCTGTGTAAGTGTGTACGGGATTGGACTCGCCGGAAGTCTGGCCATCGCCAAAATCCCAGAGGTAGGAGACGGCATTCTGCGAAGTATCGGTAAACGCCAGCTCGGCCGAACCCTGCTCAAGCGTCAGCAGCGTATCCCCCGGATAAAAACCCGAAGCGGGAGCAGCCTGGCCGGCAGACAGAGCCAAAGGCACTTCTACAGGGCCGCAAAGCTCTTCGTAGCTGATCTCCCAATCGTAAAAATACATGTACCAGGCCGGCGAATTGCCAAAGAAAGTCCTGGAGTATTTGATGCGCAACACGTCTTCCACCTCATAGGGGAAGTCCATGCCGGAGGTGCTGAAGTACAGCGGCACGCCCTCGCCAAGCAGCAGGCGCAGGTCGTTGCCCGCCGGCACGGAAATGTTCAGCTCTATGCGTTGCTCGCCCGTGTCGGAAAGGGAAACGAGTTTTTGAGAAATCAGCTCTCCATCGCCATTGCGCAGATAAAGGATGCGAATGCCCGTTTGCTCGGCATAGACCTTGACGGACTTCAGCACAAAGGGGTAAAAAGCGTCAAAAACCAGGCCTTCGTTCTGCACCTCGGTATCGGTCATGCCGTCTCCGGGATTCTGGTCTTCCATGCCCACATGGGTCGTATAAGAAGTCTCTACGCGCAAAACCGTATCCTGGTTCAGAGGGGGAGAGAGCACGGAAGTTCCCTCTGCAAAAGGCTCATCGGCATCCTGAAAATACCACTGATAAGCGGGCTCTCCGGCTCCAAAGCCCTGGGCCTGCAACACCACCTGCGAGCCTTCACACAAGAGTTCTTCAGAGACCGGCCCGGCCTCCGCATAGGGGCGATTGGTGATATGTACTTGTTTGCGCAAGCGGTTGTTTAAGGGGCGTTGGTCCTCTTCTCCATTGGGCTGGGTCAATTCAGCCCATAATTCATAATTGCCTTGCGGCAAATTTAAGGCCGGGAAATCCCAGCTAAGCCGCTCTCCGGGCAAAAGAGTGCCACTCCAACTCACTTCCGCATCAGCTGTACCGTCGGAGGTAAACAGATGCAGGGAGAAAGCGTAAATGGTATCCGTACCGCCATTCTCCACTTGTACCGATCCGAAGAAATCACCGGCGCAATACACGTCCTGTACGGAAAAATCCAGCAGGATCAGGTCCCGCTCGCGGGCTGCCGGTGGTACGGGCGTATTCCCCCAGGCCACCAGCGAATCGTAGGCGGCCTCCACATTGATGATGCCCATGCCGTAGATGTTGTCTTCGCCCGGGTCTCCAAGATCGGTGCAGCTGTAGTAGAGGGCGTATTTGAGTTCCTCCCCCGTCAGGTAGGGAAAGGCTTCTTTGAGCAACAGAATGGAGCCCGTTACATGAGGTGAAGCCATGGAGGTGCCGTTGTAGTAGGCATACCCCCCGGGTACACAGGAGCGCACCTGCACGCCCGGAGCCGACACCTCGGGCTTGATGAGCAGCGAGCTGTCGCCGCCACAAACGGAGGGGCCGCGACTGGAGAAACCGGCGATGGGCAAAGAGCTCACATTGCCATTCAAAGCGCCAACCGTGAAAGAATTCACCAGGCTGATGTTGATGTTGTGCGGAGGCGTGATGGTCTGTGCATCCGGGCCTTCGTTGCCGGCAGAAAAAATCACGGCCATGCCCGCAGCTTCCATAGCTTCCAGCACCGGTACATAGACGTTGTCGCAATCGTCATTAATGTCGGGATCATACCAGGAGTTGTTGATGGCATCGGGCATGTCATCCGTAGTACTGACGTCGCCATCCGGATTCAACGACCACTGAAAGCCGCTGATGTTGTCTGAAGTACCCAGGCCGCAAAGGACGGCGCCCCCCATCCACTGTGCGTTGAAGGCTACGCCTATGGTATCGTTGTTCAGACGATCCAGACCGAGAACGGTACCACTCACGTGGGTGCCATGCCCGTCACAGTCGTAAGGCGTCTGGGCGCCGTTTTGGCTGTACCAGGTTTGGGCATCGGGCAGATAAAGCCCGCGGTATTTATAAGAGGTAGCGGGTTGATTGGGGTCCACCCCCGTATCCATGACGAAAGCCACGCGGCCATAGCCCGTATAGCCTTTCTCCCAGAGCGCCGGCGCCTTGATGGCGGCCAGGCCGGGCTCAATGCCGTCGGGTTCGGAAGGCAACAAAGACGCATCCTCTACACAGGTACTCTCCACCTGCTGCAGGGGCGCATCCCAGTCTATGTAGGCAATTTCATCGCGCAGCAAGAGTTCATCCAGCAAAGAGGGCTTTACTCTCGCGGCCAACATGTTGACAATCCAGAAAGCGCGCAGGCTGCCGCTTTGCACGCGTACATCTTCGCGAAGAAGTTCGAGCAAATCGCCCTGCGTTTGTGCGGCTTTTTCCTGCAGGGCCGGCAAGAGCTCGGCGATTCTTTGCTGCACCGGATAGTGTTCTCTCAGAAAACGCTCGTGCATGGCAGGCACATCCACCTGATCATTCAACACGATAAGCACGGGAATGTATTCGGAGGAGTTTTCTTTTAACTGTTGTTGCAGCCTTTGAGTCAGGTAGGGCAATTGAGCCGAGAGGCAGGCGCCCGCATTGGCCTTCCCTTGAGAGAAGGCAGGCTTCCACAGGGAGGCAGGCAATAGAAAAAAAACGAGGATAAAGGTTCTCATAGGAAGTGTGAGTGTTATATGGGCATTACGGGGGCTAAAAGTCTTCCATGCGCTTGCGCGCCTGTCGGGCGAAGTTGTCTTTCATGCGGGTTGCATCAAAGGCATTTTCCCCGTCGAATTCATTGGGAGCAGCCTGGTAGAGGATGCGTTCCCAATTGGGGTTGTTCAACTCTCCCCGGGCCGTGGAGTGCAGCAGGCGGAAATCTCCGGGAGCCAGGGAGGGGTTGTAGAACAGGAACTTAACATTCCTCTGGTTAGTGCGGGGAAACTCATTGTACGACCAAATTTCATAGGGCGGGGCTGAGGGTTCGTTTTCCTCGTGAAAGATGTCGTTGGGCGGGCCGTACTTGAGGTAGATGTAGCCCCGGTCTGTTTCGAACCCATAGCCGAAGCCCGATTTAAAAGTGGCATCTACGGCCCGGGCGACTTTCATAAAATCTTCATAGGCCTTACCGGGTTGATTGGGGTTTTTCGCGGCCCAATAGCTAAAGAGGAAAGCGCGTTGGTCTTTGGTTTGTCCTTTGTGTACAAGCCCATTGATGACCTCTACCTGATCGGGAGGGACAACGGGCACCATAGCTCTCAGGCTGTAACTGAGCGTAGCGGAATCCAACGCCATGACAAAGCTCTGCACCAAATCGCTGCTGTCGGTGGTCTGCTCAAAGAGATAGGGATTGCTGCGCTGAAAGAACAGTTGTTTGGCAAGTATTGGGTTTCCAAGGCTGTCCAGTACAGAGACCTGGAAGAAGTAATTGCCGGAGGGCAGTTGCCGGACGTCCATCAGATGCATCAACTGCACGATTTTTTGCGGGCGCTTCGTCTTATGCGAGACCAACATTTCTTTCCCGGAATAGGCATCTTTAATCAGCAGCCGCAGTTTAAAAAAGTCGGAAAAGAGCCGGTCCATGTTGTAGAGCTCGAGGTAGAAGAAGAGGCGTTCGGCTTTTTTATCACAAAAGTTAAAGGCGAGCGGCTCCATGAAATAGCCGTTGCGCACGAAGGGCCCTTCCCCCTGAGCGGGTTTGATACCGGTCAGCAGACGGATGTCCGACATGGCGGATTTATCTTGTTCGTAGTGGATGGGCAGTTGGATGCGGCGTTGGAGAGAATTTTCGGTTTGAGCCAAATCGCTGATGCGCACTTC
>JALVES010000495.1 GCA_027030635.1 Saprospiraceae bacterium
GGCGATGCTTTAAAAGTTCTAAAACGATCATGTTCTCAAATAAACTCCCCCTCGCAAAATGCGTTTCCAACTGCCTGGCCTCTTCAAGATACAACAAGGCGCAGGCAAGCCCCGTATCGTAAAAATAGAGCTTTGGGCTCTTGATCAACCTCTTGTTGAAATTTGCATGATGGGGCTTTAGTAAAAAACACACATAACTCGCCTCAAGAACAGACAGCCAGGATTTAGCCGTATTCGGACTGATACCGGCGCACGCTGCACCTCATCCAAAACAGCTCCTTCAGGATAGGTCGCCAAAAATCCCCGAGGATCCTCCAAAGCAAATTCCCGAACATCCGGGTCCTCCAAAGATGCATAGGGCTTCTCTGCAAACAAACTCCTCAGCAAAGTAGTCTTGCCCGACTGGCGCGGCCCGGTCAAAAAAACAACCGGAAATTGCTCCGAATAAGCCTGTAAAGCCTCCGTAAGTCTGCGATAAATCATGGTTTTTGCCCCAAAGATACGCCTTTTTGGACAAATCTGCATTTCAATTGCAGATTTGTCCAAGCCGCATAAGCTCAATGATTCGCTATCTTTGCCCTGCGCAAACTCGCCTTATGCTACTCATAGACCTCGATCTCACCCGCTTTCAAAGCCGCCTGCAGCTCAGTCGTGAAGGCGGGCAGACCTTTGTCTTTGACCCCCTGCGCAAAAAAAAGCTGCTGCTCACGCCGGAGGAGTGGATTCGCCAACTGCTCATACAATACCTCATCTCCCAAAAAGGCTATCCCCCCGGCCGCCTCGCTGCCGAGCAGCGCCTCAAAGTGGCAGGCCAAAACCGCCGCTTCGACCTGCTCGCCTACGACAAGGCAGGCCTCCCCTTCCTGCTGGCAGAGTGCAAAGCGCCCGAAGTCAAAATCAACCAAAAAGCATTTGACCAAATCGCCGCCTACAACTACGCCCTGCGCGTCCCCTACCTCCTCCTCACCAACGGCCCCCAAACCATCTGCTGCGAAATGGACTATGAAAAGAGCAGCTACCGCTTTCTGGATGAAATCCCTTCACCATAAACATCTCCCACTTTTCCTATCTTTGCGGCCATGCAGGTATTCTACGATCCGGATCAACTACCCAGATTCCGAAAGGCCGTTATCACCATCGGCTCTTTCGACGGGGTACATGCAGGTCATCAGCAGATTTTAAAGCAGGTGCGCGAGCTGGCCGCAGAAACAGGAGGAGAAAGCGTAGTCATCACCTTCCACCCCCACCCGCGCCTCGTGCTTTACCCGCATGAGCAGAAGGTGCAACTGCTCAGCAGCACCGAGGAAAAGGTCAAGCTCATTGAGCAATACGGCATAGACAATCTCGTCGTAGTGCCTTTTACTCTGGCTTTCGCCAAACAAAACCCTGAACAGTACATCCGTGATTTCCTCGTGGGGAAATTTCACCCTCATACCATTGTCTTCGGCTATGACCATCGCTTTGGGAACCAACGCCGCGGGGACATCCACCTGCTGCGCAAAAATGCCGCACGCTATGGCTATCGCGTGGTGGAAATTCCCCCTCAACTGGTAGATGACGTAGCCGTCAGCTCCACCAAAATACGGCAGGCCATACAGCAAGGCAAAATACGCAAGGCCACCA
Source organism: Saprospiraceae bacterium (assembly GCA_027030635.1). Lineage (GTDB taxonomy): Bacteria > Bacteroidota > Bacteroidia > Chitinophagales > Saprospiraceae > WGBN01. Next base: position 1,624 of record JALVES010000495.1, read on the forward strand.
GGTTGCTGCAACACTACTACAACCTCATCGGCCAGGTCGTACCCGGGCAAAAAGTCGGCGGCTCCAAACTGGGTTATCCCACCGCCAATCTGCGTGTAGCCAACAAATTTAAACTCATCCCGCCCAAGGGGATTTACGCCGTTTTCGTGCGCCATCGCGGCCAGCTCTACAAAGGTATGCTCTACATCGGCACTCGCCCCACCGTTGACCAAAGCGGCACCCAATCCATTGAAGTACACATCTTCAATTTCGGGCTGAATATCTATGGAGACAAACTGGAAGTTTTCTTCGTGCAGTACCTGCGAGGCGATGCCAAATTCGACAGCCTCGAAGAGCTTAAAGCTGCCCTGGACCAGGATAAGGAGAACGCCCTCGATGTCTTGCAAAAAGCTCATTTGCCGAAAGGCTGTGAAAAACAGGCGCCCACAGCAGCCAAAGTCGTCGTCGCTCTGCTCAACCACAGCACCCGCCACCTGCTTCAAAAATTCCTGCCGCCGCTGCTGAAAACCCGCTACGACAATTTTGAGATACTCCTCATTGACAACGGCTCTACGGACGATTCACTGGATTGGGTGCGAGAACATTATCCGCAGGTTCGCATTGTCGCATTACCTGAGAACATGGGTTATGCAAAAGGATACAACAAAGGCCTCTGCGGCATAGATGCCGACTACTACGTGCTGCTCAACACCGATGTGGAAGTAACGCCTTTTTGGCTGGCGCCCGTCATTGAGCGCATGGAAAAAGAGCGCGAGATAGCCGCCGCACAACCCAAAATACGCTCCTGGCACGAGCGCGAAAAATTCGAATACGCAGGCGCCTGCGGAGGCTGGATAGACCAACTCGGCTATCCCTTTTGCGCAGGGCGCATCTTTGCCACTGTGGAAAAAGACGAGGGGCAATACGACGAATTGGACGAAGTTTTCTGGGCCAGCGGCGCAGCGCTCTTCCTGCGCAGCCGGCGCTTCTGGGAGCTGGGAGGCTTTGACGAAAGTTTTTTCGCCCACATGGAAGAAATTGACCTCTGCTGGCGATACCAAAGAGCAGGGTACAAAGTCATCACCGTGCCCGAAGCTGTAGTCTATCACGTAGGAGGTGGCACCCTGCCCTACACAAACGCCAAAAAAGCCTATCTGAATTTTAGAAACAACCTCTCTCTGCTGTACAAAAACCTCGACAACAAGCGCCTAAAAACCATTTTTACCCGCCTTCTCATGGATGGCATCGCGGGCCTGTATTTTTTGAGCAAAGGAGAACTCAACATGATACCAGCAATCGCAAAAGCGCATTTTCATTTTTACGGAATGCTGCTCTCCGGCAGCCTGCCCAAACGAAAAAGCGAAGAAGACGAGCGCATCCGACGCATGAGCATAGCCACTGAAGACAGCTCAAAAAAATTGTATAAAAAAAGCATCGTAGCACAATATTTCCTAAAAGGGAAAAAGCGATTTAGTGAATTGCCGGACTCATGAAACAGCCCTTCAACATCATACATCAAACAGAGGACACACTGGTCATCAACAAGGCAGCAGGCCTGCTCAGCTTGCCGGATCGCTACAACCCCGCTCTGCCCAATTTATACGGGCTCCTGCATCAAAAATTTGAAAAGGTATATGTCGTACATCGCTTAGATAAGGATACTTCAGGCGTCATGGTTTTTGCCTTGACGGCAGAGGCCCATCAAAATTTGTCTCTGCAATTTCAAAGCAGAACAGTCAAAAAGACTTACCTGGCCCTGGTCGAGGGCTGCCCGCAGGAACGACGGGGCAGCATCCAAACGGGACTGGAAAAAGTGCCGGGCAAAGCAGGCAGAATGCGGGTAAACAGCCGGGGCAAAGCAGCCGTTACGCACTATAAAGTCCTGCAAAACTGGGAGCGATACAGCCTGCTCTCGGTCTCCATTGAAACCGGACGCACCCACCAGGTGCGCGTACATCTCAGCCATATCGGTCATCCCATTGTGGGAGACCCCTTTTATGGAAATGGCGAGGGCCTGCTCGTCTCAAAAATCAAAGGCAAGCGCTTCCGTCTTGGCAAAAATGAAACGGAAAGGCCACTCATAGCCCGCACGGCCCTGCACGCCCAAAAACTGGGGATTGCCCTGGAAGGCAGCACAGAGCTGACGACCTTTGAAGCCCCCCTGCCCAAAGATTTCAGAGCGGCTGTCAAACAATTAGACAAGTGGCTTGCGCCAAAATTCCGATAACGCATGCAAGAAGAAAAAAAGACGCATCGCTCCGGCTTCGTCAACATCGTCGGACGCCCCAATGTCGGGAAATCCACCCTGATGAACGCCCTGCTCGGCGACAAAATGGTCATCACCACCAACAAGCCCCAAACGACGCGCCATCGCATCATCGGCCTGCTCAGCAAAGACGACTACCAAATCGTCTTTTCCGACACGCCCGGGCTTATCCAACAGCCCAAATACGAGATGCAGGAAGTGATGAACCGCTACGTCCAAAGCACCTTCGAAGATGCCGACATCATGCTCTTCATCACAGATGCCAACGAAGATTATCCCGATGACCACCCCCTCATCGAACGCCTGCGCAAGCTCAAAGTGCCGGTCTTTCTGCTCATTAACAAGACAGACACCGTAAGCCCGGAGCGCGTGGAGACGCTCAAACACATTTGGAGCAAGCGCATGGATTTTGCGGAAATCATTCCCATTGCCGCCTTGCATGGGGCAGGCTTAGACCTGCTCATGCAAAAAATTCTGCAACATTTGCCGGAAGGCCCTCCCTACTACCCCAAGGAAATACTCAGCGACCGGCCGGAGCGCTTCTTCGTCTCAGAGCTTATCCGCGAAAAAATATTCCTGCTCTACCATCAGGAAATCCCCTACTCCGTCGAAGTCATCGTAGAGCGCTTCAAGGAAGAACAAACCAAAGACGGCACGCCCCTGGTGCGCATCGAAGCCTGGATCTTCGTAGCCCGCGACACCCAAAAGGGCATCCTCATCGGTAAGGGCGGAGAGGCCATCAAAAAACTCGGAACGCTCGCACGGCAGGACATTGAAAAATTTCTCGGGAAAAAAGTTTTCCTCGAGCTGCGCGTCAAAGTGCGCAAAAACTGGCGGGATGACCCCGATATGCTGAAACGCCTGGGCTACACCTGAGCATCAGCCCAATTCGCGCTGTACGTGCAAAAAACCATCCCTCACTTGCCGGTAGAGCGTTTGAGGCTTCATAGTCCGCCATTCCAGCAACTGACAATGCTCTCCCAATTGCACAAAATGATGGATATTCATTTGCCGCATTTCATCTGTTACATGCGGCAGCAGATTCAAAAAGACAATCCAGCCACCTTCTTCGGACACTTCCTCAAACCACTCTTCGTAATAGCAATCGTCGGAGCCGTGAAAACTCAACACCTGCTCACACAGCAGCACAAAACGACAGATGCCCGCCTCCTGCAAAGGCTCTATGACCTCCCGCTTCAAAAACATGATGTCGTTTTGCAGGCAGTCATTCCACTCGCCCAGCATCTCAAAGATGGCATAGCCCTCCTCGTAATCGGCAAAAAGCAGTTTGATATAAAGCGTAGGCGACCCAAAGGCATCCCACTGCGGATGAATCAGATAGTTGTATATTCGCTGGGAAAAGACAAACTCATCATAGACCCTTCCGTAGAAAGGCGAATGAGCGTCTTCGGAAGCGATGTACAACTCGCGCCAAAGGAAATGTGGTTCTATAGCGTGCATAATCCGTTCATCGGTGTCTGATACCAAAGTTAAGTCATTTTTCAGAAGCAGACAAGCGCCAAATGCAAAAAATAAAAAAAATAGCGGTTACCGGCCCCGAATCCAGCGGCAAGACAAGCCTGGCCCGCGCCCTGGCGCAACGCTTAGGAACGCTCTGGGTGCCGGAATACGCCCGCCTCTACCTCCAAAGCAAAGGCCCCCAATACAGCTATGAGGACTACCTCAAAATAGCCGAAGGCCAAATGCGCTGGGAACAACGCATGGAGCAACGCCTGCAGCAAAGCCTCCCAAAGGCTTCCGCCAAACACCCTCCGCTCATCACCGATACCGGCGCTCTGGTACTAAAAATCTGGGGCGAACTGCGCTTTGGCCGCTACCCCGCATATCTCGACCAAGCCTTGCAAGAATACGACCTCTTCCTCCTCTGCGCCCCCGACATCCCCTTCGAGCCGGACCCCCTGCGCGAACACCCCCATCTGCGCGAAAAACTCTTCGAACACTACCTCCAACACCTCAAAGCACTCGGGAAGCCCTTTCAAATTATGCGGGGAAGCGTTGAGGAGCGGGTGGATTGGGTGTTGAGTGTTTAGTGTTGAGCGTTGAGCGTTGAGCGTTGAGCGTTTAGTGTTTAGTGTTGGCTTGATGTTTAGTGGGGTGAACGTGATGGACGTGATGAACGTGATGAACGTAACGAACGTAACGAACGTAACGAACGTGATGGACGTGATGGACGTGATGGACGTGATGACGTGACTGGCGTGATGGACGTAAAATTGGGGGATTTACCACGGAGTTCACGGCGGGCACGGAGTGTTCACGGAGAAGCCATTCAACACGTCGCGGGCTGAAGCCCGCGGTACTAATTGACGGGCTGAAGCCCGCCCAACTAAGCGCCCAACTAAGCGCCCAACTAAGCGCCCAACTAAACACCCGCCCCCCCAACTAAACACTCA
>JALVES010000496.1 GCA_027030635.1 Saprospiraceae bacterium
TGGTTTTAACGCTCGCTTCGCATCATCGCATGAATCTACATGTAGGTACGCGATGCGAAGAGAGCGTTAAAATCACATTAGAGACCGCAAGGTCTCCACATTAGAGCGCTTGCGCTCCACATTAGAACGCGAAGCGTTCCACATTCGACTCCCCGGCCCCTTCGTCTAGTGGTTAGGACGCAAGATTTTCATTCTTGAAACAGGGGTTCGATTCCCCTAGGGGCTGCAAAAACCGCTTCTCGGCAAAGTGCTGAGGGCGGTTTTTTTTATTGGAGCGAGCAGGGAGGAGGGTATTTTACATAATATAAATTATGGGGCGGAAGTGGTAATGTGGACGCTACGCGTCTAATGTGGCGCCTGCGGCGCTAATGTGGAACGCAAGCGTTCTAATGTGGTTTTACGCTCGCTTCGCATCGCGGTACTTTGCTAAGTGGAAAAGTTAAATCAAATGGCTGTGGTAATCCTCACAGAATTTTCCCGTTTTCGGTATGAGCTTAAAACCTGTTGTTAGATTGAGCCTGCCGATGAATAACAAAAACAAAATTCTTAAACCATGAAGTTTTTACGATCTCTCAGCATCCTGTGGCTTTCAATTTTTACTTTCACGACAACTGCACAGGCCCAATTGAAAAAGCCTTCGCAAATTGAGGTGGCCTATGATTTTACCGGCATAGGCTCCGGAGTTCATGCCCTTCTCGTGCATGAAGCGAATGGATTCCAATTTTTTTATGGCCTGCGGTATCACATCAACCACAGACCTGTCTTTGACGAAGCTAAAATCTTCTTCAACACCATGTATGCCAAGAACTTTGTGCAGCATTTTGGGCCTGTATTGGGGGCATCCTACACCTTTAAAATCGAAAACTGGCAAGCCAAGCCTTTCGTGGGATATTATACCCAATTGGGTGTGATGATGCGTCGCGTTGTCCTCCCATCAGAACTTTCATCGGGAACCTGGGTAACCTTTGAAGAAGATTCACCCCTATACCGATGGGAAAACCAAATTGTTGGCGGCCTCTATACGCCCCTATTTGGGAATGTCATGCTCAAACTTTATAGCGGCTTGGGTCTCGCAGGTCTTTACAACATAGACCCAAAGCTCCCAAACAGGAAAGCAACAGAATTTGGCTTTGAGCTGGGGATTGGGATATCCCATAGCTTTAAATGAATGTTTCTCGCAAGGTCGTAAAAAATCTTTGCGATCTTGCAAGAAGTTCCCCCCACGCGATGCGAAGCGAGCGTAAAATCACATTAGAGCGCTTGCGCTCCACATTAGAGCCGAAGGCTCCACATTAGACGCGAAGCGTCCACATTAAAACCTCCGGCTCCACATTATAACAGCCTTCCTCACATCATACCGAGCATCCTCCCCCGAAGCCGGCTTATCCACCTTAAGCACATCCGGATGCTCTTCGGTAAAAAATCCCAGGCCTGTTTCGTGGCCGGACAGGAGGAAGTCGTTGAGTATGATGTGATAGACGTGATCGGGTTCTAAGGGTTGTCCTTTGATGAGCCAGCCGCCCGGGCCCGGCTGGATGTCATGCCACTGGAGGTAGCCGCCGGTGCCTTTGTTTTCCTGGCCGATGTCGAGGACTTTTTGCAGCAGGCTGCCGCGAATGTCTATTTCCCACAATTGCCCGCCAAAGGGCAGTACGCGGAACCAGTCTATGGCGAGAATGTCGCCCTGGAGTTGATCGTCTATGCGCACTCCCCCACTGTTGAAAATTGCTCCGTCAACAGGTTTTTTGGCGGCATTTGCCATGGCGGCGGCGATGAAGGCGCCGAGATTGGTCTGACCATTGCGGATGGAGGATTCCCGCCCGTCTAAGGGCACATCCGTGTGATAGACCACTGCATAAGGATCATCTACGACCTGGCCGATGATTTCATCCTGGATGCGCTGCCACTTGTCCACAATGCCCTTGACACCGGGATCATCCGGAATGGCGGCGGTGACGGGCACCAACTCAGAGCGCAGGAAGACTTCGCCCGTATGGGTGTTTATCTTCATGCGATGTACATACGCCGTTTTTGCATTGGCATCGGCCTTGGCAACGATGACAGAACCGACGGTGTCAATGCTGTTGTCGTGATCGTGTCCGCCCATGAGCAGGGGCACTTGCGGCAACATGCCGGCCAACTTCAGATCCTGCACCAACTCCAAATGCGTAAGGCCCACAACCACATTAGCCACCGGCTCCAATTTGGCGGCAGCGTCCTGAGCAGCCTGAAAGGGGTCTGAATAATACACCCAATCCTTGGGGTTGGAGTTGATGGTTACGCCAAACAGACCGATGTTGGCGGTGGTGCCATCGGCATCCCTGACTTCCCAGATGAAGGCCGTGGGAAGTTGGCGCTTCTCTCCTCCCACTTCTTTGTAAAAAGGCTCGGGCTTGCCATTGACCATGTGGCGCACATTCGTAGCTACCCACATGAAGCCGCTCTCGTTGAGGCGTGCCTGCAACTCCCCTTCCTTGAGGTCAAATTCGTGATTCCCGAAAATGGCTACCTGCAGGCCGGCGGCATTGAGCGCTTCCACCATCTGGCGGCCCTTGATGCGGTTGCCCTGATATTTGAGCGTCCCCAGCAGCGACGGACTCAGAAAATCGCCGGAAAGCACAAAAAGCGTATTGGGATTTTCCTCCTTAAGTTGTTGGTAAAGCGTAGCAAGGCGGGCGACTCCGCCCACTTTGCCGCCCTGCAAAGGCGCAATTTCATACACGTCATTGATCTGCAAAAAAATGACCTCGATGATGCCATCGTTTTCAGCCGTGTTTTCGACTTTGGCAGGTTCTTCGACCGCCGGCGGTGTGGGCGGCTGAGGCGCAGTCTCGGTAGTTTTTTGACCGGTCTTGGGCGTACAGGTCCAAAAGATGAGGCTCAGGGCCAGAAAAAAGGACAATCGCTTAAGTGTTTGCATGTCTGGTGATTTTTTGGGTGTTGTGAACAGCTTGGCAGGCAAAGGTACGGACTTTTTTTCCTACTTTTGAGCCCGACTACAAGACCAAACCAGCAAACCATGTCAAACACTCCTCCTGTCCTCTGGCGACCGTCAAAAGCTTTTGCAGATGGCTCCCGCTTAAAGCATTACATGAACTATTTGAAAGAAACGCGGGGATTGACTTTTGAAAACTACCAGGCCCTTTGGAAGTGGTCTGTGGAAGAACTGGCGGAGTTCTGGGAAAGCCTGTGGATGTACTTTGATGTCATTTCTTATGCTCCTTACGAACGCGTCATTCAAGGCGAGGGCATGCCATTTTACCGCTGGTTTGAGGGCGCAAAAATCAACTATGCGGAACATCTGTTTCGCTATGCTCAGGATGAGAGGCCGGCCATTGTATTTAAATCGGAGCGACACGATCTGGTGGAAATCAGTTGGGCGGAGTTGCGCGGCCAGGTGACTATGGTGCAGCATTATCTGCGCGATTTGGGTTTGAAGCCCGGCGATCGCGTGGCGGCTTTTTTGCCCAACATTCCGGAAGCCACCATAGCCTTTATCGCAGCGGCCTCCATGGGCGTGGTTTGGTCGTCCTGCTCACCTGATTTTGGCACGAACAGCGTTTTAGACCGCTTTCGCCAAATAGAACCCCGCGTCCTTTTCGCGGTGGACGGCTACACCTACAATGGCAAGCCCTATGACAAGCGCGAGGAAGTGCGCCGCCTCAAAGAGGCCATGCCCTCGGTGGAGAAAGTCGTTCTCATCCCCTTCCTGAATGCTCAGGCCGATGTCAGTGAAATTCCGGATGTCATCCTTTGGAACCACCTTTATCGGGGAGACACCCCTCCCCTGCGCTTCGAGCCGCTGCCCTTTGCGCATCCCATTTGGGTGCTCTACTCTTCCGGCACTACGGGCCTGCCCAAGGCCATCACCCACTCGCATGGCGGTGTGCTGATGGAGCATCTCAAATACCTCGCTTTCCACAACGACGTACACGAGGGCGAGCGCTTTTTCTGGTATTCCACCACAGGCTGGATGATGTGGAACTTCGTGCAGGCCTCCCTGCTGGCGGGCGCCACCATCGTTTTGTACGAGGGCAGTCCGGCTTACCCCGATCTCAACGCTCTGTGGGCATTTGCCGAAAGGGCAAAAATCAATCACTTCGGCACCAGCGCACCCTTCATCGTCGCCTGTATGAAAAAGGGGCTGAGTCCTAAGGAAAAATACGACTTCAGCCGACTGCGCTCGGTGAGTTCGACAGGCGCTCCCCTGCCGCCGGAGGGCTTTGACTGGGTTTATGAACACGTCAGGGAAGACGTCTGGCTGTGCTCCATGAGCGGCGGTACGGATGTGTGTACGGCCTTCGTGGGTGGCTGCCCGTTGGAGCCTCTGTATGAGGGGGAAATTCAATGCCGCGCCCTCGGAGCCGCAGTAGAAGCCTGGGACGAAGAAGGCCGCCCCCTGATCGAAGAGGTGGGCGAAATGGTCATCACCCGCCCCATGCCGTCCATGCCGGTTTTCTTTTGGAATGATCCCGACAACAAGCGTTATCTCAGCAGCTATTTCGAGAAATATCCGGGCGTCTGGCGCCATGGAGATTGGATTAAAATCACGGAGCGCGGCAGCCTCATCATCTATGGCCGCTCCGATGCCACCCTCAACCGCCAGGGCGTGCGCATAGGCACGGCCGAAATTTATCGCGCGGTGGATAAAGTGCCCGGCATAGAAGACAGCCTCATCGTCAATCTGGAGTTGCCCGATGGCAGCCACTACATGCCTCTTTTTGTCAAATTGGAGGAAGGTGTGCGCCTGGATGAAGACCTGAAAAAGCGCATCAAAACCCAACTGCGCAGCGATTACTCGCCCCGCCACGTGCCCGATGAAATTATTGAAGTGCCGGAGATTCCCTATACCATCAGTGGTAAGAAGTTAGAAGCTCCCGTGAAAAAGATTTTGCTGGGCATGGATCCGGGCAAAGCAGCCAGTAAAGACAGTCTGAAAAACCCCTCGGCCCTGGATTTTTTCATCGCGTTTAGAAGCCGGAAACTGCATGGGTAAAATAGCGCATTTGACCAGCCTGCACCCCGCCCGCGACCCGCGCATATACGAAAAGGAATGTCGCTCTCTGGCCCTGGCCGGCCATGAGGTACATCTCGTTGTGCCTCAGTCGGGTTCAGAGCTCACCGAAGAGGGCATACAGCTGCACGGACTGGGATTGCCCGCCGGCAGCCGCTTAAAACGCCTGCGGGCTGCCTGGGAGAAGGTCTGGCGGAAAGCCGTCGAGATAGATGCCGATCTGTATCACATCCACGATCCCGAGCTGCTGCCCGTAGCTTTGCGCCTGAAATGGAGGGGGAAAAAAGCGATTTACGATGCCCACGAAGACCTGCCCCGGCAATTGCGCAGCAAGAGCTGGCTGCCCGCCGGCTTGCGCCCCTTGCTGGCCTTTGCCGTAGAGCGGGTGGAGCATTTTTTCGCATCCCGCCTCGATGCCGTGGTCTCCCCCACGCCCCATTTGCAGCAGCGATTTGCCGGCATCGCCAGGCGCAGCGTACAGGTCGCCAACTTTACCCGCATGGAGCAATTCGACGGCCCCTCCTCTACCCTGCTCTCAGAGGCCGGGGAAAGACCTCCAAAGCTCATTTACGTTGGAACGCTGTTGAAAGTCAGAGGCATTGCCGAAATGGTCAGGGCTGCTGCACGGGCGGGTGCTCCCCTTCATCTGGCCGGCAATTGGCATGACCCGGAGTACGAGGCTCATTGCAAGAGTTTGCCCGAATGGGAAAATGTGAAATTTCACGGCTACATAGGCCCGGATAAAAAACGGGAGTTGCTCAACGACAGCCGCATCGGCCTGGTGCTTTTGCACCCCATTGAAAACTACCTGCTGGCCTGGCCCGTTAAATTGTTTGAGTACATGGCGGCCGGCTTGCCCGTCATTGCCTCCGATTTTCCACTCTGGCGGGAAATTGTCGAAGACGCCGGCTGCGGCATTTGTGTAAATCCGCTGGATGAACAGCAGATCGTCGAAGCCATTCAACGCCTGATGCAGGACCATGCACTTTGCAGGCAAATGGGCAAACGCGGCCGCAAAGCCGCCCGTGAAAAATACAATTGGGAGAGCCAGGAAAAAAATTTGCTACAACTTTATGAAGAACTCCTTTGAGAAACCGGATTTACTGGTAAGTGTGATCGTTCCCTGCCGGAACGAAGTCGCCTTTTTGCCGGACTTTCTGGAGGATTTGCTGCATCAGACCCTGCCCCTCGACCGCTTTGAGGTCATCGTCTTAGACGGCATGAGCGA